>NZ_JBXWRY010000021.1:0-75164 GCF_059613135.1 Ruegeria sp. BHSB196 | reverse complement strand
AAGATCGATGCCCGCAAGGAATATCGCAACCACGCCAAGATGGACGAGATCGACGAGACCTCGCTCGAGCAGGTGGCGGCGGCCCATGATGCGCTCGATCTGTCCTGGTTGGACGAGGCCCGGTCTCCCGCCGATCAGTTTGCGGCGTTTCGCGCGTTGGAGGCGGGTCAGAAGGCCAAGCTCGTCGCCTATGCGACGGCAAGCACCACGCAGTCCTGCTTCGCCCGGGACCGCCAGCGCGACAGCCTGATGCATGCGTTCGAGATCGAGATCATGCCCGACATCCGCGCCCACTGGACGCCGAATGCGGCGCTCTTCAACCGCTTCAAGAAGGCCTGGCTCCTGAGGATCCTCGGCGAAGATCTGGGTCTCGCCCAGGAGGCGGTGACGCTGGCCTCGTCGAGCAAGAAGGAGATCGTCGCCTTTTGTGACAAGCTCTTCGCCGAACCCTTCGCCACGCTCACGGATGCGCAGCGCGCTGCCGTGGCCGCCTGGTGCCCGCCGATGATGCAGACCAACGGTGTCACCTTTGATGAGGCGGAGACCACTGCGGAAACCCCGGAGCCTGCCAGCGAGGTCGCGCAAGCGGCCTGACCCATCAATTGACCCGCGCGGAGCATTCCGAGCGCGCGGGTCGACCCTTCCAAACCGAACAGAAAGACATCCCCATGGCTATTCTCAAGTTCTCTGCGTCCGCTGTCGCGGCGCAGATCGCTCATGCGCGCGCCTGCAAAACCTTCCTGCCCAACTGGAACGGCCCGGTAGACAGGCCCGCCCTGATCCTGATCGTCGGCAATGGTGTGCATCTGCGTTCGAACGGCATCGATGGCACGACCACCCGTATCGTCACCACCGAACAGGCCGATCCCTCCTTTGCCTTCGCCGACGGCATGAACCCATTTCGGGATACCGACTGGATGGCGCAGCGCCGCATGGCGTTTCGCGATCTGACCGGCCAGTTCTACACCGACATCCTCGACGATGTGCAGGTGCTCATCGACCGGGGGCGGGGTGCGATCCGGCTCGCCACCGATGGCCACAGTATCCGCGTCTTCGTGCGCCGGGCCTCGGATTATCTCATCGGCGGGACCTACGAGGTGCCCTCGGGCCTCGGCGGCACCTTCCGAGTCATTCTCAAGGATGCCTGCGACACCTTCGCGATCGTGCAGAACTGCGGCAATTGCGAGGATTTCGACGCCATGCAGCCCTACCGCGTGCCGCTCGATGCGCTGATGGAACTCGATGATCGGAGGGTGGCTTGATGGGATGGCTCTTCTACACCGACCGCCGCGTCAAAACCTACGCGGATGAGAAAGCAGAGATCACCCGGCTCTGTACCTTTGAGGGAGGCAAGCGCAAAACCGAATTGGTCAAGGCCTGCAAGGTCGGCTCCACCTGGTATGCAGCGGCTAGGGTTACCAATCGTGACGGCACCCCTGTTGAAGACGCGACCTATGTGACCGATGCGGACGGCTCGATCACTTTCGGGGCTGTCTTCCTCACCCGATACGATGATGGCTGCTGGGGCTACAAGGACATGGAGGAAAGCGCGGGACCGGTCGAATCCCGCGCGCCACTGAGCCTGTTGGCCCTGCTGTCCGAGCTGAAAGACCCGGACAGCTATGCCCAGGACTGGCGTCAGCGCTGCCGGGACTGGGCGTCGATCCCGGACTACGAGGAAGGCGACAAGATCAGGCTCGCCACGCCCGTAACGCTCACCGATGGCAGTACATGCCAGATCGTCACCGCGACCCACTACAGGCGGGGGCGGCAAAAGCGGCGCTGCTACCGCATCGAGGAAACCGGCGGCCTCGTGCGTCTGTCGAAGGCCTCGCTTGCAGGCTCGGAGCTGCTCAGCTCTGCAAAGGGCGAGGCCAGTCCTGTGCTGGCGGAGTTCCTGGCGGGGCAGGGTGGCTGAGTTTCCCGCTGAGACAACACCACGGGACTACGCGCGCACATACTGCCGACTTGAATTCGTATCTCAAATGAGATACATCATTCCCATCAACTGGAGGACCATCCATGCCTGCCCAAACATCCATGCTTCATGTCCGTGTTGACGATCAGCTGAAAGCACAGGCGTCGGACGCACTTGCGGGCGTCGGTCTGACGCTCTCCGACGCGGTGCGTATTCTTCTAACCCGCGTGGCCGCAGAAGGCGGATTGCCTGCCGGATTGACCGCTGATCCGGATGCCTATGACGCCTGGTTCCGGGCGAAGGTACAGGAAGCGCTGGACGATCCAAGCCCCACAACGCCCCATGCCAAGGCGATGCAAGACGCCCAGGCGTTGATTGACGGGAAGCGCCTTGCCAAATCTTGAATGGAAAGCCACGGCCATCGCCGACTTGCTGGCAATCATTGACTACATTTCCGACGACAACCCGGATGCCGCCCAAGTTCTCAAAGATGAGATTGAACACAAGACGTCCCTTCTTCCAGAACGCCCTCAAATGTATCGTGCGGGCCGTGTCGATGGGACCCGGGAGATGGTTGTTCGGCCAAACTACATCGTGGTTTATGTTGAAGGCCCTGAGATGGTGACCATTTTGCGCGTTCTTCATGCTGCGCAGCAGTGGCCATGATCGGGGTGCAGGCCCCCCGCTAAGAAATTGCCCGCTCTACGCCTTCAAAGTGTAGAGCGGGCTTTTTGTCCTTTGGAACTCAGACCCTGATCCAAAGGAAACCCCCATGTCCAAGCCCCGCTCAACGCTCCCCAATCCTGTTGAATCCGACGCTAACCTCGCCTCTGCCCTCGCGCAGATCGGCGCGGAGGTCGACAACCAGCCCCTGCGCAGTTCAGCGCTCGCGCGTATCATGCGCGAGACGTTCCATGGCAGCGATGCCGGCGGTGCCTGGGACTGGCGCATGGCATATGACCTGATGCAGGCCGCGGCTGTTCAGGTGCTGCTGCGTGGGGAAGGTGCTTCAGGTGACATCGCCGCTGCAAGGCTGCTTGCCTCGCGGCTCCTGACGGAAACCCGCCGCTCCGAGCAGCAGATCCGGCTGCAGCAGTTTTCCACGCCGCTGCCATTCGCGGCGCTGGTCTTGCGGGCCGCGGCGATCCGCAAGGGCGAGACCGTGCTGGAGCCGTCGGCGGGCACCGGTGCCCTGGCTGCTTTCGCCGCCCGGGCCGGTGCCACGCTTTTGCTCAACGAGATCGACCCCTTTCGTCAGCGCCTCCTGCGCGCGGTTTTCGGCGGCGAGGTGACGGGCCATGACGGCGAGCATATCGACGATCTGCTGCAGTCGACGGTTCTACCCGACGTCGTGGTGATGAACCCGCCCTTCGCCTCCTCGGTCAATCGTTCCCGGGACAAACACATCGCCGCCAAACATCTCATCGCGGCTGCAAAGCGTCTCGCGCCCGGTGGGCGGCTGGTGGCGATCATGCCGCCGGGATTCACCTCCGAACGCGATGCCGCGCATTGGTCCCGCGCCTGCGGCCTCCTGACGCCGCGCCTGGCGCTGTCGATGCCGGGACAGGTCTATCGCAAGCTCGGCACCTCTGTGGAAACCCAGCTGATGGTCTTCGACAAGGTGCAGGAAGGCGGCGAGATGATCCGCGCCAGTGTCCGGGACTTGGATGAAGCCCTTCCTTTTGTCGATGCCGTGGCCGCGAGCCGTCCCGAGGCACGGCCCGCCCAAAGGGCGGCGACGATCCCTCACGCTCGGCCGACCGTTCAATCATCTGTCCCGCGCAAGACCGCCGCCGGTGTTGTCACCGCCTCCAAACCCCGGGCCAATGCCGCAGTCCCGCTCAGCTTCACATGCTTCGATGTCCCGCGCGATAATACGCCCGTCTCGGATATCTATGCACGCTACCGTCCGCAGCGGATCGAGATCGCGGGTGCGCAGGAACATCCCACGCCGCTGGTCGAGAGTATCGCCATGGCCTCGGTTGCCCCGCCCATGCCCTCAAATACGGGCCGTGATGACTTGCGCCTGCCCGCACGGTTGGTCGAGGAGGGCGATCTCTCCGAGGCGCAGCTCGAGACCATCATCATGGCGCATGATGCCCATGGGCGTGATCTGCCCGGTCGGTTTACCATCGATGACGACCAGACCAAGCTGACGCGCGCCGATGATGACCCTGACGCACAGGCCTATCGCCTTGGTTACTTTCTCGGCGACGGCACCGGTTGCGGCAAGGGGCGCGAATGCGCGGGGCTCATTCTCGTGAACTGGCTGGCCGGGCGCAGGAAGGCGATCTGGGTCTCCAAATCTGTCACGCTCATCGAGGACGCGATCCGCGACTGGACCGATCTCGGCGGCTCGCCGGCGGATATTCAGCCGCTCTCCAAATGGAAACCGGACCAGCCCATCCCGATGGGCGACGGGATCCTCTTCGTCACCTACGCCACGCTGCGCTCGGCTGGCAAATGCGGCACCACGCGACTGAGCCAGATCCTCGCCTGGATGGGCGAAGGCTTCGACGGCGTTCTTGCCTTCGATGAAGCCCATGCCATGCAGAACGCGGCAGGGTCCGAGCAGGGCAGGGGGGTCAAACCTTCTCAGCAGGGCCTTGCTGGCCTGCGGCTGCAACTGGCAGCACCCCGCGCCCGCGTCTTCTACATCTCGGCCACGGGCGCCACGAGCGTGCACAACCTCGCATATGCCGCGCGGCTGGGGCTCTGGGGGCAAGGCCCCGAATACCCCTTCCCGAGCCGCGAGAGCTTCGTTTCAGCGATGGAGGCGGGCGGTGTCGCTGCCATGGAGGTGGTCGCGCGCGATCTCAAGACGCTCGGCCTCTACACGGCACGCGCGCTCAGCTTTGACGGTGTGGAGTATGACGTGCTCGAACACGCGCTCACCCCGGCCCAGATCGAGATTTACGACGCCTACGCGGGTGCGTTTCGGACGATCCACCACAATCTCGAGGCGGCGCTGACGGCGACCGGTGTCAACGATGCCTCGGGCGAGACCAATGCCTCGGCCGCACGCGCCTCTGCCAAGTCCCGTTTCGAGAGCACGAAGCAGCGCTTCTTCAACCATCTCCTGATGGGCATGAAAGCCCCGACCATCATCCGCGCCATCGAGGAAGATGTGGCGGCAGGCCATGCTTGCGTCATCCAGGTGGTTTCAACAGGCGAGAGCCTGCTGAAACGCCGGCTTCAAACGATGGACGCGGAAGATGAACTCGTTGAGGGTGCCCTGACGCCGCGCGACTATGTTCTGGGCTACCTGGAACAGGCCTTCCCGATCCATGCGCAAAAGCTGGTCGAGATCGACGGCAATATGGTGGCGGAACCTTTGCGGGATGAGACCGGGGCGCTCGTTGTCTCGCGCGAGGCGCTCGCCCTGCGCGATGCGGCCATGATGGAGTTGATGACGCTCGCCCCGATCCCCTCGGCGCTCGACCAGATCCTCTGGGCCTTTGGTGAAGAGGCTGTCTCCGAGGTCACGGGCCGATCTATCCGGCCCCTCAAGGCCGAGGATGGCCATCTCTTCATCGAGAAGCGCGCCGCCAGCAGCAATTCCTCCGAGACCCAGGCCTTCATGGACGGCGAGAAGGATATCCTGATCTTCTCCGATGCGGGTGGGACGGGCCGCTCCTATCATGCCGCAAAGACGGCCAAGAACCAGAAGCGGCGGCGACATTACCTGCTGGAGCCCGGTTGGCGTGCCGATGCGGCGATCCAGGGGCTGGGGCGCACGCATCGATCGGCCCAGATCAGCGCACCCTTCTTCCGGGTCTGCACCTCAGATGTGCATGGCGAGAAGCGCTTCACCTCGACGATCGCGAAACGCCTCGATCAGCTTGGGGCCCTCACCAAAGGCCAGCGCGAGACCGGCTCGCAGGGCATGTTCCGGGAGGAGGACAATCTCGAAAGCTCGATCGCGCGGGCGGCGCTGCGTGGGTATTTCGCCGATCTTGCCGCTGGGCGCGCCGAGGCGATGAGCTACGAGAGCTTCACCGACTGGACCGCTCTGCGGCTGATCGACAAGGACGGTGTGCTGCTCGAAGAGCTGCCGCCGATCCAGCGGTTTCTGAATCGGGTGTTGGCGCTGCCCATCCACATGCAGAACGCGCTCTTTGCCGAGTTCATGCGCCGGATCGCTGATCAGACTGAACGGGCGCGCGCGGCGGGCACGCTCGATCTCGGCGTGGAAACCCTGCGCGGCGAAAAGATCGAACAGGTCTCGACCGAGGATCTCTGGACCTGCCCGAAATCCGGCGCCGTGACGCGGATCATCGGGCTCGAGGTCACCGACCCAGTCCATGTGCTGTCGGCGGATGACGCCCTGCCGCGCAATCCCGACAAGCTGCCGATGGTCAATCGCGCCTCCGGTCGCGCGGCGCTCATCTCGGCACGTCCGATGCAGATGTATGACGAGGACATTGTCACGCTGATGCGCAAGGCGGCGCGGCCCAACGGGTCGAGCTACCTCGAGGAGACGCGGTTCGAGTCTTCGGCATGGGAAGAGATCGGCAGGCCTGAATTCGCACGGCTTTGGGATGAAGAGGCTGCGTCCCTGCCCAAGACCACCACCACCAAGCTCTACCTGCTGACCGGGCTCTTGTTGCCGATCTGGAAGGACATTCCGACCACCAATGAACGCATCTACCGGGTCACGCCGGACGGGGCGACGGCGATGATCGGGCGCACGCTGAGCGAGGAAGGGGCGGCCGCGCTGCGCGCCCGCTTTCTCGTGTCCAACCCGCAAACACCGCAGGAGATGTTGACCGCCGCCCTCGGCACCACCGCGCCTGTCGATCTGGGCCGGGGTCTCACCTTGACCCGTCGCCGTGTCGCAGGCGAGATGCGCCTCGAGCTGGGCGGCGCCGACAGGGGCATGATCGACGGCCTCAAGGCAATGGGGTGTTTCACTGAGATCATCGCCTTCCAGCTGCGGGTGTTCCTGCCGCATGGGGACGGGATCGACACGGGAAGCATTCTGGCCCGGATCGTGGGGCAGCGAGCCGCTAGAGCGGCAGAACAAGCCGCCTGAAAAGTCAAAGCGGGCTTTGGGTCGGGCGCCGCGGATCGGGCTTTGGCCGGTCTGCGCTTTCCGGCCGTGCGCTGACCAATGCCAGGCCCGCTCCCCCAACTTCAGACAAGAGGACAGACCCATGACCAATCCCCAGATCGATTATGCCGTAATGGCGGCTCAGTGGCGCGCGGAGCGCGAAACCACCTTGAAGGCGACCCGAGCTGAACTGCTCGCGCAACTACGTGCGCTTGGCATCAGCGAGATCACTGCCGAGTACGAAGGCTATGGCGACTCCGGCAATGTCGAGGATGTGACCGTGCAGCCTGCGGAGGTCAAACTGCCGGAACCGCTTGCGACAGAGGTGGGCGATTTCGCCTGGTCGCTCGCCTATCACCATCATCCTGGGTTCGAAAACAACGAGGGCGGCTATGGCACGCTGACCTGGGACTTGCGCAACGACAGCATCACGCTCGATCATGCCGACCGCTACGTTGAATGCGCGCACAGCTATGACGAGGGGCTTTGAGATGGCCCATCCGCTTCATCACGCTGAAAGCTCTGCCCGGAAATTCGGCGGGGTGCCGTCTGACTATCAGGCCGTCCACGATTGGTTTGACGCCTCGAAAGAGCACCTCGCGCTTTTCACGCACCGGGCCTTGCGCCACCATACCCAAGGTCTGTTCGATGCTGAACGTGTCTTCGGTCTGACCCTGACCAATAGCGCAGGTCGGGACATCCCCGTGCGCTGGATCGGCGAGCAGCATGTCCGCGAAGACTGCCAGGGCCGTATCCCGAGCATGGCGGACTGGCTGCGGCGGATCCAGCCCGAGCCATGGATGGCCAATGGCCACATCGACCGGCATTCCGGCGATGAGCCCTGCGGCGACCCAAGGGCCGCCTGGGCATCTGAAGTCGTCGCCGGCAGAACGGTTCTTGGTTTGAAAGATTGGATGGCGGCGCGCGCGACACAAGCCACGCAAGGTGCCTGACAGCCTCGGCCGTTTGCCAAACAAATGCTGCAGTGAAGCCCGGTTTGACGACCGGGCTTCCTGCGTAGTTTCCTCACCATTCTTCGTAAGGAGGTTCGCATGACACTCGATGACATCAAGGCGGCCGTCGATGCCGGCCAGACCGTGCACTGGGCCAATACCGGCTACGTTGTCCACAAGGACCGGTTCGGTCAGTACCTGATCAGCTTTCTGCCGAACGGCAGCTGCATCGGTCTGACCGACCGGGAAGGGCACCGGTTGAACGGGGATGAAGCGGAGTTCTTCATCGCGCAATCGAAGGACGCTGTGGAAAATCCGGGCCGCCAATCAAGATCAGACGGGCAGGAGAGGGGCGCAGCACCCGGGGGCGCGGCGGCACACCTACTCAGACGGCATCGCGAAGCCGGGGGCGGGGCATAAAGGGAAAGCAAGCTTTCTGATTTGCGATCCCTCAAGGGGTCGAGAAAGCAATCCCGGATGCGCTGGCAAGGACGTCAGGCACCGGCCAATCCAAAAGGAACCATCCCATGTTCGCAGGAAACCTCACCCGCAATGCCGAAACCGCAGCCGCCGAGTACACCGGCATGATCCACTCGTCACGCTTTGACATCGCCATCCAGCTTGAGGCACGGGCCAAGATGTCCGCGCGCAGTCCGGATTACGACGTGACAGCAGTCAACAAATCGGGCCGCAAGGTCCGCATCGGCACGGCCTGGAACGAGACGGGCAATACCAGCGGAAACCCCTACATCTCGATGCAGATCGATGTGGGTCTCGGCCCGTTCCGGGTCAACGCGGTGCAGACGAAAGAGGCGCGCGCGGCCCAGAGCGGCGAATTCGAGATCATCCCGTTGGTCTCGAACGGTCTGATGAAATCCGGCTCGATCTCGGGCGAGCTCACCGCCATGGACGCTGACAACGCCTTCACCGGCTACATCGCCAATATGATGTTCGATCTGGAGTTCATGCTGATTGAGAACAAGTTCAAGTCCGGGGACACCCATCCCGACTACCGCATCGAAGTCAGCTCGCCCCGGGGCACACCGATCCGCGTCGGCTCGGCCTGGATGGCCAAAAGCAGCCGCACCGGCAATGATTACCTGTCGCTGCTGATCAGCACGCCCGATGGGGACCTGCGCGTCAACGCCGTGCAGAACGAAGAGCAGCGCGGCGGGCAGACCTTCTCGATCATCCCGTTCATCGACAGCGGTGAGCAGGCGCAGGACGCGGGCGCGGGGCTGTCGCTGGTCGCGTGATCCCGACGAGTAACCTCGATACAGTAAGGGCATGGGGAACCGTGGGGACACGGTTCCCCTAATGCTGTGCTGGAGTCGGTGAGAGAAACGCGACGATGACCCGCCCGGTCCATGTGCCTTGTTCAGCTGCAAACCAGCCTATATTTGCCCTTAGGCGAAAAATGGTTGGGCTGTCGCATTCTCCAGCTTGCTATATTCGAACCAGTCAGATCAAACGACGACAATTATGTTCGGGGCGGTTTCTTCAGCGCTACCAGCTACCGCGGTCAGTCGACTTCATACGGCAAAGCAGGACAGTCACTTTTCTCGAACGGTCGTACCCGGGTTGGCCCTGCCATGCTTTGCCGTCACGAAGCGCCCGGAAATTGCGCTCCGATAACTGCCAGCGGTGGAACCGCTCTTACCTGGAGCTTCCTTCACCGTGGTGCGCGGATGCGACTTCCCGTAAGCTTTGGTCACGTAACGCCCCGATCTCGCGCTGCGATAGCTCCCGCCGTTGCCTTTACTTGCCATCTGAATTCTCCTTCTCAAGTTTGGCGTTTAGTTGGGTCCCTCCGAGGCGGAGGGCTGGTTGGGTTCCAAACAAACTGAAGAACCTCCGCTGGAGGCCTACGGGTCTTCAATGCAAAATCAAGTAGCTCAGAACCGGAGGTGTTCTTCTGGTCAGATGACCGACAGCACTGGGCGTATTGCCCGAATGGATGTTCACATCCGCAAAACTCATCGTCGCCGAGTTCGAGCAGTCTCTCAGCTGCAATCGGCACAGATTGCCGGCCGGGCCATTTTCCGTATTTCTCGAGGTAGAGGTGCCGCACGGCCCAGAGGCTATAAAGGTCGAGCAGTCCGGTCACCGAACCGCCGGGAAGCCATGTCTTGTCTCTTGGCTCGAATGCGCAAATCGAGCCATCGGGAAAATTCGTATGCCGCGGCCCGATCCACGTCTTGCTGAAAGCCGTGGTCCAAAAGCCCCAGGCTCGAACTGGCCTGCTGGTGGTGTAGGGAAGTTGAATGGCAAATGCGGCTCTCCTACCTAGGCCTTCGATCAGATCGCTCTCAGCAAAGAGCCACATCTGCCTTTCTTGAGGAAACGAGAGGAGACCCGGGTACGCGTCCCGGCATTCCTCTATGCCTTCCGCATAGCGAGACCGTAGTCCTGACTGGACGAACGGTGCTCCGGAATCGGGCGACCGGGATTGTCCGGTCGTCCCTTGCCCTCCGGCGGGCCGTTCCCACGGTCTGGTTGCGGATCGTGTCGATTGGTGCCGTGCATCGGCTTTCTCCTGGCCCGAAGGTTTCAAGACAACCGAGGAGTTGTCGGGCCGAATGACCCCCCGATTGAACACCGTCGGCAGAATGCCCGCGTCGAGGCCTAAGCCGATGGCTTTCAGGTCGTCCTCGATGCTCTTCCTCATTCCTACCGCCCTTTCCAAAAGCCTTCGGACCGAGGCCCGGACACTTGATGTTGTGCGACTCTGTGTTAAAAGCACACTATGGGAGGACTGCGCGCCGTGTCAAGGCGTGCGATTAGCACGGCATTAACTTATGAAGACAGACAAGCAGGCTTTGATCAAAGCGCTGAAGAAAAAGCGCGAATCTGAAGGGCTTAGCATCAGGGCTCTATCTGAGCGCGTCGGCATCAGCTTTTCCTCGCTGGCTCGGATTGAGCGCGGCGAGGGTGAACCCGACAACAATTCAACGATTCGGATTATCGAGTGGCTCGGTCCGGGTGCCCAAGATGCTGGTCTATCCTTCGACAGTGTGGCGTTGGTTCACTTCCGCGCAGCGAAGAACGTCCAGTCAAAAACGGTACACTGCCTTTTGCAGGCGGCACAACAACTCGTGCGAAACAACAGCAACGCGTTCCCTATCAGCGAGGATTTCGCCGAAACCGACTCTGAGTTGGCCGGGTCAGTCGCACTGTCCAAATCCGAAATGGAAGAAATGGCGAATGGACTGCGGGACGACTTGGAAGTTGCATTAGATGCGCCCCTCGACGCGCTGCACATTCGAATTGATGGCGTGGATGTTTACACCGTGTCCGATGTTCACGGCCTTGGTGCCGAATGCGCGAACTTCTTGCTCGGATCAGGCGGTCGCGAATGGTCCGCCATGAGCGTTCCTCTCGACATTACCGAGGATAGGTGGGCAATCCTGCGGAACGACAGCCACACACCGGAACGTCAGAAAGTTACATATCTTGAAGAGTGTTGGCACATCCTCCTCGGACACAAACTGACCCGGATTGCAAAAGTCGCCGATGCGTTCGGTCGGACTTACGATAGCACTGAGGAACACGATGCGTTCTATCTCGCCTCCGCGACCATGCTCCCTGAAACCGAAGTCAGATCCCAGGTCACTGCAGGGAAGTCTGCCGCTGAGATTGCCGCTTGGTTCGGCACTTCCCCAGAATTGGTCGAGTATCGCATCAAACGCTTGGGGCTGTGGCGGACCTACAAAAATAGGGCTGTAGGCCTGAGCGATTAGAAGGACCTGAGTGACTCCAGCCGATTGGCCTCCCCTGCTCGGCTTCGCGTGTCGCTGGGGAGAACGGCCCTTCGGTCCGTCGCGCATTCGGCCATGCGGCCTCACCGCGGCGTTGCACCTGGCATCCCGGTTTGCCCGCCTCGCGAGCACGTCCCTCCCCGGCCGCTCCGCCGGATTGCGCTCTGGTTTGTTTTGGCCCGAGGCCAAAACGATCCCGCCGCTCCATCCGTCTTCCGCGTCCGGTCGGGCCGTTTGCCTGCTCGGGTCGGGCAAACCTACCGTCAAAACACACACACATGAGTGCGGAAGCATATCCTCCGGATGGCCCCCAAATCAGCCCGCGTCAAGGATCGCAAAACTTTTCGGCGAGGGCGGCGCTTGTGGTGCGGCGCGGTCCCGTGCGTGAGGGGGCGCGTGTCTCGGGTGTTGCGCGCGGAAAACTTTTGCGCCCGGCAAGCCGGCGGCTGCGCCGTCCCTGACCCGGGCAGATTCGGAAACCAGGCATTCGGCCATGCCCCCACACTCACGTGGTGGTCGAACCCAATATCTGGAGATTGAATATGGCTTACGACACAGCAAACACCTACGAGACCATCGAGCTTTTCGGGCTGACCGAGAAGGATGCGCAGCTGCCGATCCCGGAAGATCACATCCTGACCGACCGCATCATCCGCGAGAGCTTCGAGGCTCTGCTTGGTCAGTTGCGCGGGACCGGGCTCGAAGCAGAAATCGAACCGCTGGCCCATGGGCTCGCCACGATCCTGCAGCGGCGCAAGGTGGCGCTTGGCAAGGAGGTCGACCGCACCGCCGACAAGATTGGCGCGCTGGCAAAATCCCACGACGGATCGGAGATCGCCGAGACCGCGCTCGAAGACGCGCAGGCGCGTTTTCTGCAGCTTCGCGAGATTGTCAGCGCCATCGAGGTGATGAGCGAGGCTGCAGCGGAATGCTACGAGATCGAGACCGGTCACGCCTTCATCCCGGCAGCCGGGTCGCGCGCAAGCGTCCGGGCGCAAGAGACCGGGGCGGTCTTCGAGGCGCGGCAGCTCCTCGAGCAGCACGACCGTGAAACCGCCGAGAAGTCGAAAGTCGAGGGGGTGCCCCTGATCGTCTCAGGCGCCACCGACTGGACTGATGTCGATGTGATCTTCAACACGCTCGACAAGGTTCGCGAACGGATCAAGCAGAACCGCAACCAGGAGATCTTCCTCTGCCACAAGGGTGGCAAGCACGGGGCGGAGATGATTGCGGCCCGGTGGGCCCGCGCACGCGGTGTCGCGCAGGCGCGCTTCGATCCTCGCTGGTCCGCGCATGGGCGGGCGGCACCGTTCAAGTGCAACGACGAAATGCTGGACGACAAGTTTGCGGCGACGGGGGTTGTACTCTTCGGCGGCAACGGGGTCGCGCTGAACCTCGGGCAGAAGGCGGAAGCGAAGGGCCTGACGGTCATGCGGGTTGCTGACCCGGCTAAGAAGTCCGCAGAGATGTGAACCGAGAGGGTCGCCTTCGGGCGGCCCTTTCACCGTTTTCCCTGAAGTGTGTGAACATCGGCGGTGTCGCAGTTAACTCCAACAATGGGCATCGACAGGCTTGGTGATCGTAGTCCGGCCAATCTGGTTTCGGGAATGGCTAGATGGTATCTCTATGCAATTACAGCTTAATGTGGCCGTGCGGCAGAAGACATTTGTTGCACCGATCAACACCCGCCCAGGTTTTTCCTAGATGCCTTTTTCTCCGGAACGCACCAAAGAGATTCAATCGCGCATTGATGCGCGTTTGCGGTCCGGTCAGGCAAACGATTGGGAAGTGTCCTTCCTCACAAATATGGCTGAACGGTTTCAGCGTTATGGAACGGAGACGCGCCTGAGCAAAGCGCAGTATGCGAGCCTGCACAAAGTCTTGAAACTGGAACGGGAAAAACCGGCCCAGACAAGGGCAGCGACCGACGACAGGACTTCTCAACCAGCACCAAAGCGCAGTACCAGAACCGTTCAGGCGAGACCCCGTCCGGTCTCCGTGACGCGCGCGATCAATGCACCTCGGCGTGCCGTGCGCAAGGCTCAACGCCAAATCATGGTGCCGCTGGTGATTGCTGTCGGATTATTCGCATTGTTTGGATCAGTGTTTGAATCATCGAACTCGCGATCCACACCCTACAGTCCGTCAGCCGTTCCCTCATCGCAAACTGCCGACGCCGCTTACGTCTATGTGACAGGGACACGTGTCAATCAACGTGCTGGACCGTCTACTTCGAATGCCGTGATGGGTGTCTTGAGCGAGGGAACCCGCGTCGAAAAGCTTCGAGAAGAAGGGCAGTGGACACAAATTCGATCCGACTTTGGTACGGGCTGGATGGCGACCAGTTTCCTGTCACCGGTCGCGCCGACGACAGAGCGACCCGCCTCCCAGGATCGGTCGCTTCGCGCCAGCGATGTGCGGATCATTGACGGTGATACGATCAATGTTCGAGGCCTGAGAGCGAACGTGCGTCTCGTTGGATTTAACGCGCCTGAGACATGGAGACCCGCCTGCACTGCAGAGCGTGAGGTTGGGGAGCGCGCGACCGCGCGTCTTGGCCAATTAGTACGGGGTGCGACATCAATTGAATTTGAGCGCGTGGCCTGTTCCTGCCGGCCCGGGACAGAGGGTACGGATCAATGTAACTTCGGGCGGTTCTGCGGATCGTTGTTCGTTGACGGTCGGGACGTCGGCAGCACGCTCATTGCGGAAGGTCTGGCCGTGCCGTACCTATGTGGCCGCACCAGATGTCCCCCACGCCCTCAACCCTGGTGCCGATAGCAGGGGCGCCCACCCGACACACACGACGGGTCTTCACGCGCGGCGGAACGCTGAGCCGCCGCGAGCGAGCGTGACGGATCGTAATCCAGATGCATTGGATCAGAACGAACCAGGCCATCTCCGGTCACGATCGACGGGTTCGATGGCGGCTTCAAAGTGGTGGCACAAATTCGGGTCACTCCTTTTTGCTCATTGATGTGGATCGCACGGGGTCGGCCCAATCGTGCCCTGCGCTGACGCTCCGGCAAGCACAAATACGGCTTCCACGGCGGAGCCGCGGACCCTCCGCATTTGCGCTTGCGACCGGGCCTCTTGCCCCCGTGCCGGGTGATCCCCATCGCAACAAGGAGTAACCCAAATGACCAACCACTACGTCGCCACTGTCCCCGTCAAGTTCTCCGACACCGATGGCCAGGAGCGCACCCGTTTTCAGCGCGTGGGCGCCATGTTCCGGAACACCCGCAACGGGGACGGTTCGGAGTTCTTCAGCCTCAAGCTCGACTTCCCGGTCGCGGTCTCGGAGCTGGTGATGTTCCCACCGAGCGCGAAGGATCCCCAGGACTAAATCCTCAGACGAGGATGGGCCGCCCCAGGACGATCTTGGGGCGGCCCGATCCCTGTTCCAGGGATGCCGTCACCGGCGCGGGTGATCGCCTACAGCGACCTCCTCTTGGTGCCGGTAGCCGCGCGCTCAAAGGACGATCGCCGCTCGGAATGATCAGGCCGCGACAGACCGGCCAGTCAGCCTCAAGGGGGCCATCCACAAAAACCTGTCGGTCAGGGCCTCCCGGTTTTTGCGGCAGAGATTTGGTGGCCCAAATCTGGCCCTCCTTGACCCTGTCTGTCCGCCCTGTCGGTGGGGTTTGCGCCCGCCCACGGCTCCGTCCGAACACATGCGTGTTCGGCCAGACCCTCGGGCGGTGCTGGGGTAGGAGGCCGATGTGGCAAGTGGAGTTCTTGATGGTGAGGGCGGCAGAGCCGCGTCCCTGCGGGCCGCGGCGTGAAGCGGACACCAAGGCTGCCTGAGACTGCATGCAGCGAAAGTATATAATTGACAGCTGGGTATATTATCGTAAGCTGGGACAGCCTTGGTGGAAGGTGGCAGGAAATAGGGGGTCTTTCTTCGCATGTCGCGCTCAAAACGTCTCACCGATGCGGACCGCATGGAGATTGTTCGCGAGGCTGCGGAAGGCGTTTCCACTTCGGTGCTTGCTGAGCGGTTTGGCGTTACGCCGCGGGCGATCCAGTACACGCTCAAAGCCGATGCCGAGCGTCAGATGGATGCCGCGATCCCGGTCTCAGCAGTCAGTGTGAAAGTTACGGCTGCGGAGCTTGCGGCGCTCGACGCGGTGTTGGCGAAGGCCGGAATCGAGAGCCGCGCGGAGGGGCTGCGGCGGCTCATCCAGGCGGCGGGTGGGGTGTTTGTTCCGGATGCGCAGATGGCGGCAGAGATGGCGCGCTACCGCGCCTCTCTGCACGAGGTCGGTAATGGGGTCGCGCAGATCGCCAAGCAGATGACGCGGGCCAACCGGATAGGGCAGGGGGCTGATGGCGGCACGCGTGCCGAGTTCACCGAATTGCGCCTCGCGCAGATGCGCGGACTGGCGCGGTTCATCCTCGATTCCGCTGATGAGATCGACCTGCTCCTGCGCCGCCGTCGCGACGCGATGCAGCTCGAGGCTACGGCCGCGCTGAGGGAGTTTGCCCATGCGGCTGAATGATGCGGTTGACGCGGTCACCGGGGAGGTTTTCCGGGACGGCTGGAGCCGGATCCGGGGCTCGATGCAGGGGCTGCACGTGGCCAAGCAGAGCCAGCTTGCGCGCGCGGCGGCAGGGCATCGGCCAGCCGTCTTCAAGGCGATCCGGGGCGGCGGTACGCATACCAAATCACAGCTCACAAACCAGCTCGATTACCTCACCACCAAGTCTACCCATATCGTGGACAGTAGCGGGTTCCTCGATGGCAAGGCGAAGCTCGAAGCGAAGGACATCAAGGACCTCACCGAGCGCTTTGCCAAGCGGTGGGATGCGGGCTTCAAGCCCAAGCTCGGGCAGACCACCCACATGCTCATGTCCTTCCCAGTTGGCACGCGCGGCGAGGATGTGCGCGACATCTCGACGGACGTGGCAGAGCGGTTCTTCCAGACCGATGAGGGGCATTTCGACTACATCATCGCGGTGCATGAGGACCGCGATCACCCCCATGCGCATCTGGTGCTGAACCGCCGCTCGCAGGAAGGCGAGTTCTTCTTTCTGGGGCGCAACCACCGCTTCAACTATGACGATTTCCGCCTCGCCATGGTCGAGGAGGCTGAGAAGTACGGCGTGCGCCTGGAGGCCACGCGCCGGGTGGATCGCGGTGTCGTGCATTACCCGGCCCGCACCCGTGAGGTCTATGCCGCGAAAGAAGAGGGGCGCGCGCCCCGCGAGCGGGAACGTGTGGGGGCCGACCTGACGCGGACGCTCGCGGAGATCGCCAACACCAGGACCGTCTACCATTCGCTTGCCGCGGAAGCCTCGCGGGAGGCTCGCGAGGATATTGCGGCGGCACTCTTCCGCGCGGGCGAGGTGCTGGCGCGCGGCGGACAGTTGGACCGAACAGGAGATGTCTATATGGCCGAGGATCAAAGCTTCGAGGATCTGAGAAGCCTCTATGCAGAGAAGCTTGCACGGGTGCAGGGCATGATCGCTGAGAAGTCCGACGCGGAACGTCCCATGCTGGAAAAACGTCTCATCGAGATCCAGACGCAGGTCCAGCACATGCAGCCTCTCGGATTGCGATCATCCACGCTGTCTGAGGCGCCCTCGGAGGGCGGGGTCTATTCCGAGGCGAATATCCAGGAGAGCCAGCTCGAACGCCTCGCAGAGCCGCGCCTCCGGTCGCGGATCGACGCGGCCCTGCGGGGCACGGGGATCAGCACATCGGAAGTGGTGGCCCGGATCGAAACCAGCGCCTCGAGCGCCGCACTGGAACATCAATGGATCGCAAATGATCTCTCCAAGGTGGCCGAGGCGCGCGATCTGAACCTCGAACGCCGCGCCGATCTGGAACAGGCGCGCGACATTCTCAACGATGTGCACGTCGAACTTGGCACGCTCTTGGAGCGGGAGAACGTGCTGCGCCGGGATGGTGTCATGGAAGCGGACCCGGTCAGCGAGCGGTTCCATTATCAAGAGGGCGCGGTCCGGGCGATGGAAGGGACAATCCGTCAGGAAATGCGCGCAGAGGGTCTGACAGTGCAGCAGATCGAGGACCGGGACTGGGAGGTTGTCTCACGGGCGGAACGCCAGATCGAGGCGGAGCAGCGGGCATATCTCGAGGCACATCCAGACCTGCTCGCCCGTCCGGACGATGTGATCGACCGGTCCGAGCCCTACCGGGAGACCATCACCGATGTGGCCCGCGCCAGCGAGATTATCCGCGAGGTCGACCGGATCATGGAGGCACGCGATGTCCGCACGCCTGTTGCAGATGCTGTCGCGGATGACTTGCGCAGGCGATATCCGGACATGCCGTCGCACCTCGCCCGCGGGCTTGGCGCGACCTACGCGGCCGTCGTCGAGATCCGCGACACGGAGGCCATCAATCAGGTCCGCCGCGAAACCGAGTTACGAGACGGGATTGGGTCTGGCACGCGCGACGCACTCCTCGCAGCCCGCGATGAAACGGCGCCGCAGACTGACCGTACCGACCGCCTCGCAGAGGAGATTGCGCGTGTCGTGGACCATGAGCGGGCGGGGGAGTTGTCCGCGCCCTTCGAGACCGAGGCGGAGCGGGATGCTTTCCGCGAGGAGATCACGCGGGCGCTGGATGACCGCCAACTTGAGCGGCTCACATCCGGCGATGCCGATGCGCTGGACAAGGTTCTCGAGGACCGTCTCGACCGGCTCTATGTCGCCAAGGTCTACCTGCAATCCGATGCCGCGACGGCCAATACTGAGGCCTTGCGCCAGGTGGTCGATGAACTGGCCGATGCCGAATACGAAAAACACCGTGCGACAGACGTGGATGGCGAGACCGAGCGGGGTCAGGTCCATTGAGCGCCTCCATGGGAAAAGCGTGGATCGCAACCGGCGTCTTGCTGGTGACGCTGGTGACCGGGGCCATGGGCTATACCATCGCCTCGGCGGTGCTGACCTACCAGGATCTCGGCTTCGGGGCCGAGATCGACTTCGCCTATATCGCGCAGAACTACATGGCGATCCTCGATCGCCGCCCTGAGGACGCGCAACTTATTCACCTGATCGTCGGCAGCTTTGCCGCCGCCGGCCTGATGCTGAGCCTCGCCCTCTCGGGCTCCGCGCTCACACGCTTTGGCCAGACCCATTGGCAGAGCGCGCGCGAGATGAAGGCCAACGGGTTTTTTGGAGAGCCAGGGACCGGGTTCATTCTCGGCAAACTTGGTACCCCCGGCTCCCGCGCAAAATACATCTGCTCGAAGGTCTTCCCCCATGCGCTGATCGTGGCCCCCACGGGCCGCGGCAAGACCACGGGCTTCGTCATTCCGAACCTGCTGACCTGGCAAGGCTCCGCCGTGACGCTCGATGTGAAGGGCGAGTGTTTCGAGGCTACGGCCCGGCACCGTGCGGCCCAAGGCGACAAGGTCTATCGCTTTGCCCCCACCGATTGGGAGGGCAAGCGCACGCATCGCTACAACCCGCTCCTGCGCATCTTTGAGCTGAAAGATCCCGCGCGCCAGCAGATGGAACTGCAGCTTCTGGCGACGCTCTTCCTGCAAAGCGACAATGACCGGGTGCAGGGCCTCCTCAAGGGCGGGATTGATCTCTTTGTGGCAGCAGGCCTGTTGGCGTTCCAACGCAAACGTCCGACCCTGGGCGAAATCTACCGCATCGCGGCCTCGGGCGGGAACAAGCAGAAGGAGTATTTCGCGCGGGGCCATGAGGTGGACAACAGGGCTGCGAAGCTGATCTTTACGCGGCTGGCCTCGACCAACAACGACACGCTGACCTCTTACGTCTCGCTTCTGATGACCTCGGGGCTGGACCAATGGCAGAACCCGGCCATTGATGAAGCGACGGCGGTGTCGGATTTTGATTTCCGGACCATCCGCAAGAAGCCCTTTTCGGTCTATCTCGTGGTCCAGCCACTCATGGTGAAGCCTTTGGCACCCCTGATCCGCCTCTTCTTCTCCGATCTCCTCTCCGCCATGCAGGAAAAAGACCCAGGGCCAGACGAGCCTTGGCCGGTCATGATCATGCTCGATGAGTTCAATCGTCTCGGCAAGATGCCCATCGTTGTCGAGAGCATCGAGACCCTGCGCACGTATCGCGGTCACCTGGCCGTGGTCACGCAAACCATTCCCGCCCTTGATGAAATCTACGGCGAGAACACCCGCCGCGCGCTGCAGGGCAATGCCGGCGTGAAACTCTATCTCACGCCCTCGGATGAGAAGACCGTTGAGGAGCTGAGCAAGGCGGTCGGCAAGACCACGAAGACCGTGGTCACGCGCTCGCAATCCATCGGCAAGAACCCCTTCGAGGGGCGCAGCCAATCAACACGGACCGAGGAAAGCTCCTTGCTTCCTGAAGATGAAGCGCGCCGCCTACCGCTCGACGAGATCGTTATGGTCATCGATGCCCAAATGCCTGTCCGTGCAAAACGGATCCAGTATTTCGACGACCGCCTGTTTAAGGCGATCCACGCGGCGCAGACGGGCGAATTGCCGTTCCCGGAGCCAGGGGGAGGGGGGGAGCAGGGTACGCTGCCTCTGAGTATGCGCGCCATGCCAATGACGCCGCCACCGGACGGGCCCCGTGGATCTGAAGCCGATGTGGTGGCCGCACGCCTGGCTGCTGATGGCCAATCGTCAGAGCAAACCCATGTTGCCTCAAAGAAGACCGCGCCGGTCGTTCAAGCTGTCGTCGCAGAGGAACAGCGGCAGTTGGAAATGGATTTTGGAGGCCTGGTTGCGGATGCTAAGGCAGCGAGCGTCGTTGATGAGGCGCAGATGCGTTCCGCCGTCGATGGCTTGGACGACATGGAAGCGATGTTGCGAGAGGGTGAAGGCGGTTAAAAGCTGGTTGCGCTATAGGGTGGTAGGCATCGCTTGTCTGTCAGGGAGGGCGGGAAGCTGCCATTCGCGGCATGCACGCAACAGACTCTGGTAATTCAGCAAAGCCGCCGTTCAGCCGTTCAGAACCATCTTCCATTTCTTACGAAATCTGGTTTCGCACTGTCGCTGCTGTGAAGCTAACGGCGAGGACTATCCTTGCACCAATCAATTCGCCCTTGCCGGATCCAGAAGTGACACCGGCATTCGTTCGTTTGTCGGACCGAGGGCGAGATGGTCGGTCGCCTCAACCAGTCTGACATGGCCGTCCACCTAGGTCTCTGGTTTTTGCTCAGCGACAGCTTGATGGTTTCGCCACACCCACCGGGGCAGTGGAAGCAAGCCCATTTGTCGACGCCATCGCGCACGATGATCATCTCCCCCGGCACGATCTGATCCGGCGTCGGGTGTTTGGGTGTTACTCTGGCAAGCAGGTCACTTCGTGGAATGAAGCGGAAGAGCTCAAGGCTCTTCCGCACAATGTCGATCATCATTCCACTCACCCAATACGATCCAGGAACGGGTCGACGTCGCCGAGACCCCAGTATTCCTCGCTGCCGCAGACCGGGCAGTCCGGCCGGGGCTGCGCCGCCTGTGAACGCTCGAAACCCTTGTCGAGCTTGCGATAGCGTTGCCATGTCCATCCACCGGTTGCGCGGTAATCGACGAGACCGGCAAGGAGTTCGTTCACCGCCATGGTGGCCGCCTCAGAGGTGAAGGTGACCACGGCCGGTGCCGGATTGCCCCCGCCGCGGACGTAGGCTTCGGTCTTCTGTCGTTCGTATTCGGCGGGGTCTGATCGCTGGAGGTCCTCCTCACGAGCCCTGACGCGATTGACCGTGCCGCGGCAGCCGTGGCACGCCGACGTTGGATAGAGCACGCTGACCCGCGCGGCCATCTCGAGGAGGCCGGGCTCACCATCGTCACGGGGCATCAGGACCAGCCCGACATCAATCACCGGGATCAGGTAGAAATGCGCGACGCGGTTCAGGTAGAGGCGCCCGGCGTGATCGTCCGTGCATCCGAAAATGACGTCGCAGGATTTCAGCGCGTCACGGATATGCGGCGCATCCACCCAGCCGTTCATGGACCGGATGTCGACGTCGAGGCCCATCATCGTCACCTCGCGCGCCATGACGTCGACCTTGGGCACAGCGTTGTCAGCATCCTTCCGGGTCGCGCCATACAGGCGGTTCAGGTTGGATTGCTCGACCACGTCGTCGTCGATAACCACGATGCGCCCCACGCCGAGGCGAGCGAGGAGCTGGACTACCGGGCTTCCGGTGCCGCCGCAGCCTACTACGGCAACGGAGAGCTGATTGAGGAGTCCGTTGACCTCCGGCCCGAAGGCCAGTGCCTGCCGGGCCAAAGCTTCCGACGGAGTCGGCACGTCGGTCGACTGGATCTCGAGCCGAGTGCCGATGACGGTCACGCGGTGACAGGGCAAGGGTGTCATGTCGTCTTCCCAGACCCGTGCCCGGTAGAGGCCTTCACCGACTTGCACGACGCTCACCAAGCGTGTCCCTTCGCCGTTACGGTTCCGAGCCATGGTGAAGAGGTCGCGCTCGTTGCGATCGTCCTGGTCCGAGAAACCGTCGAAGCCTCCCGGGTGACTATGAACGATCGCCGGCACCAGGCCTTCCTCCTTGGCCCGGCGACAGAGCTGGGCGAAGGAGTTGGTATTCCAGGTGACGTGCTTGTCGCTGGCATCGACGCGGTCCTCCTGCGGGATCGCGATGACCTCGTAGGAGGTGTAACGGGTCCGCGGCTCGAGGTCCCAGGGGTCCTGCGCGATCTCGCTTTTGCCGAGCAGCATGTAGGCGGCGCCCTCGTGCCCACGGGGGTGCGCGAGCAGCGCCTGCAGCTTGTCGCGGTGGCGGGCGTGGAGGGTGATGTCGCTGCGCTTCATGCCGCCACCTCCAGGGCCTCTTCGACCCGCTTCAGCATGGTCCAGATGCCGTCGGTGCCGGGACGCCACTGGTTGTTATGGCGAGACCAGCGCTGCCAGTTCTGGCCATCGAAGGCCTGGCGTGCCTGCGTGCAGCGGGGCTCACGCTGGCCGGCAAGGAGCTTCAGATGAGGCACGGCGTAGAACATGTCGGGGGCGACCTCGGGATACGAGGGCGGCAGCAGGATCAGGATATCCACCTGGGCGACCTGATACTTGCCTTCCGGCAGCGTGATCCCGGTGAGGATCACGCCCTTCTTTCCGCCTTCGATGACCTCGCGAACGGTGATGCCGCGACCCTCGAGGTAGCGGCGATCCTGACGGGGGAGGAGGCTCATGCCGCACCCCCTTCCGTCGTCTGGGGCACGCCGGTGAAGAAGTGCTCCAGGCCAGCATCCGCGAGGCAGATCAGATCGGTGTCGCCGACTAGGATGTCATCCTTGCCGGGGATCACCTGCCAGACGGCGAATTTGGCGGGATCGACCCCGGCCAGCTTCTTGAGCACGCGCCCGCTGATGACCTTGTGGCCCCACTCGAGGCGTTTGCCATCGATGTCGAAGCGGAAGGATTCCGCGCTCGGGAAGACCAGGAAGCGCTCGACCTGGCCGGGGCGCAGGTCCGTGGTTTCCTCGAGGCGAAGTTCCTCGAGTTCACCGTTGCGCAGCACCTGGAACACGAGGTGTTCCTCGGCCTTGCGGAAGCCGGCCCCTTCGATGATCTGGCGGCCGGTGGGCGTCGGATCGTCGATGACGGCGTCGGTGAACTTCAGGTCGTGGTCGCCGACTTTGACCTTGTAGGGTCCGTGGTCGCGGGGCTTGCGGCCGGCCTTCAGGGCGGCCTGGAGATCTTCGATTTCCATCTGTTCGGTAGTCATGGCAGTGATCCTCTTATTGCCTGCTCGACGCCCGCAGCAGGCGCCTTCAAAGGTGTATGCGCGGCACAAGACGGTTGGCGTTCGCAGCCTTCAGATTTTTTTTGGATTTTCTTGACCGCGGTAGGTCACTGCGTGTGCATATACATTTGAAGAGCAGCGAATACGGCGATTGGCATGGCGAAAGACACACCCCAGGAGTTCCATACTCTCAAGGAATTCACTGACGAACTGGACCTTCTCTTCCGCGATGATGTCGCACTCAGGAAGCTCCTTCAGAAGGCGCGGAACTGGTGCATTCGGAACATCCGGGCTGGCGACGAGGAGGAGGTCCTTCAAGAGGCCGTCATGAGGGTGATGAAGAGCGAGATCACCGGGACGCGCCAATGGCCCAAAGGTGTTGCTCTTATCGACTTTCTCTCCGGTGTGATGAGGAGCATTGCATCAGAGCGCCCCAGGATCGGGTTTCGCAAGAACACCGACAAGGACATGGAGGCCGCGAAGGACATCGCCTCGTCGTGCAACCAGGAAGGGCAGCTCTTCGAGAAAGAATTCATGGCCCGCTTCATGGCGCTCTTCGAGGGTGATGACGATGCACAGCTATACCTCCTGGCACTGGAGGAAGGGCAATCGAAGTCCGAGATCATGACGGGCCTCGACTGGAATGAAAGGGAATACAACACGGTGGTGCAGCGTGTCAAAAGGACACGTAACGCCCACCCGGAAATGAAAGAGATGCTCGATGGCGAAGGATAAGAAGACTTTTCAAGATCGCCTGGCGGAGGAAATCGACGAAGCTATCACGAATTCCTCAGTCGAGGATGTTCGGAAAGAGGCTGAGGAGGCCGGGGAGGACATTGCTGCTTTCGGTGATCGCATGAGGGCTTGGCTGGAGACCGCGAAAGACGAGGTCGCCGAAATGGCAATGAAGGAAGCCAAGGCCGCGGCTGAGAAGGATCGTGCGACGCGCGACCAGAATGTTGTCTCCATGCCCCAGCGTAGGCCAGGGAGCCGACCCGACAGCTTCATGCCGGACACGGTGGCCGCGCGCCATGGAAAGAAGCTGTCCGAGAGAGACAGAAAAGGGATCGAGAAGGACTTGGAGGACCTGTTCGACGATGACGCTTGGCCCGACAAAAAGGGCGATGATGAATGACCCATTCTCCGCGTCGTGCTGAGGAGATCCTCCAAGCTTTGCGCCTGAAGCGACCGGAAGACATCAACCTTGAAGCCATTGCTTGGCTTCAAGGTGCCAAGGTCGACTACCGGGAAATGGACGGATGTGAGGCTTGCATCCATGGTCGAGCTGACGTCGGCCGCGCGATAATCGCCGTGAATGACGCGCATGGAAATCTACGGCGCCAGAGGTTCTCCCTCGCACACGAACTGGGGCACTGGGAATGGCACAGGGGAGAACATCTGTTTTGTGCAAAAGAGGATATCGGGGGTAGCAAGGGGCGGGAACGAGGAATGTCCCGAGAGAAGGGCGCCAACCGGTTCGCCTCAGAGCTGTTGATGCCGGGGTTCATGCTCAAGAGTGCGCTGAGTGACTTCAGGAAATTCGACATGCGAACCGTGCGTTCCCTTTCAGACGCCTTTTCTGTCAGCAAGACGGCCATGGCATACAGATTGGTGGATCTTGACTTCGAACCGAGCCTTCTGGCTTCTTACAGCCGCGGGGGCCTAAACTGGTTCAAGCGATCAAAGAGTGTCGGGGAGCGGTGGTTTCTGCGGCGGACCCTCGATCCGCAAAGCAATGCCTACGATATTCTGCATAAGGGTGCCCGAGACGACATCTCGCTTTCACTTATGGACGCGGATACTTGGTTCGATACCGAGGGCGCCGACCGACATGAGCTATGTGAGCAGTCATTCCGCGTAGGTGATGACGAGATCATGACGCTGTTGGTTCTCAAGAGTGAGTATATGATGGCGCGCTAAATGATATAAAACTCAATGGATTAGCCACTTGAGTAGGATTCAGCGTGTACCTAGACCAGCCTCACGCCGATCTAAATTTTCCCATACTATACTGACGTGATGCCTCGGATTGCCGCTCAAGCATACGTTCGTAAACTCGGCGCTCCTGTTCTAGATCACGCGTCTGATCGTCTTGTGCTTGGGCCTGCGGTTGGTTGCTCTGCATCACATTTTGATCCATTTCATGGTCCATCGTTGCCTCCCCACCAAGCATGATCACTTTGATGCAATGGCCCGTTCAGATCAAGACCTGCCTTGACGGAACGTGGTAATAGGCAAAATATTGTGTTGATAACTATGGAAAGTTTCCTTCATGCGAAGCCGTGTCGAGCTAGTTTTTGGTTTGGTTGGTCCAATCGGATGCCCGATCCACGAAGCGAGCGAAAGCCTTGCAGCAACGCTGAAGAAGATGGACTACACCCCGACAACGATTTCTCTCAGCAAGGAGATGGATCGACTACTGACTGCCAAGGGCGCAAGCTTTGCGGAAGCTCCCACATCCGTACTCCACAACAAGATCAAGAAGGGCAATGCCGTTCGGGAGGCGTTTGGCAATAATGCCGTTCTTGCATCCGAGGCTATCAGGCAAATTGTCGATTTTAGGCGCTCCGCCGCTGCGGCAAGCGGCGAAACGGATGAGGCAAAACTGGATGAGCAGGCCGTTGTACCGCTTGATGAGCATGCATTCATCATCGACCAACTTAAATTGCCCGAAGAGATTGAGCTTCTCACAAAGGCGTTCGGAAAACGCTTTGTGCAGGTCTCAGTTGTCACCCCTTTGGAACAACGAAGACGTTCGTTGATCGGAAGAATTCGGACTGAACAACATGGTTGGGACAATGAAAGATGTGAGCAGCATGCGGATCAGTTGATCGCCATCGATCAAAACGAAAAAGCCGAAGACCGAGGTCAGCGGATCTCAAAAATCTTCCATCTCGGAGATGTTTTCTTCGATGGAACCTCTGAAGCATCAATTGAGCACTCCAGCCAACGATTCATCAAAGCATTCTTCGGAAGAAATAACGTGGCTCCAACTTCAGATGAGTTCGGTAGCTACATGGCCAAGGCTGCTTCGCTGAGGTCAGTTGATTTGTCGAGACAGGTCGGTGCGGCTATCTGCACCCCGTCGGGCGATCTTATTTCTATTGGATGCAATGAAGTTCCAAAGTACGGTGGAGGCAACTACTGGGACGAAGAGGAAAACAAGCGACGGGACATTGATCTTGGGGGTGAAGCCAACAAGAATGAGATCAACCGCATGATCTTTGATTTCCTGGGCATCCTGAAGAAGCAAGGGCTAATAACCGAAGACCGTACAGTTGAAGAGATCTTGAACGACCCGGATCATCGAAAGGCTATCAAGAAGTCGCTTGTTTCAGGTGTCACTGAGTACGGGCGTATGGTTCATGCTGAAATGAATGCACTTGCGGACGCTGCGCGTCTTGGTAGGTCTGTCAAAGGTTCGACCATCTTTGTGACGACATATCCGTGCCATAACTGCGCAAAGCATCTCGTGGCATCAGGTGTCGAACGAATTGTTTTTATCGAGCCGTACCCAAAGAGCAAAACTGAGAGCCTGTTTGAGGATATCATCGTGCCGGACACGCCCGATGCAGCCACAGTTTCGATAGAACATTTTTACGGAATCTCTCCGCGGCGGTACCGCGATATTTTCGAAAAAGGGAGCCGACAGACTGACCAAGGAGAGGTTCAAAAGTGGTACAAGGGGTGCGCGGCGCCTCGCCTTGGCAACATAGAAGTTGGGGGCACACCACGAGAACTATTTGCGATAATTGAGAACTTATACAGTTAACGTGATGATAAGTGTTGAAGATCGATTCGGCTTGCCCGACCGCTTCAATGTACGACCTTTTGATCTTGACATAGCTGCGCCGAGCGATAGGCAACGCGGAGTTACCTGATCTCTATTCAGCCGATCTAAGGTCCTGTGCAATTAACAAGAATTTTTCAGCCCGTTCGTGTAGGTATTCAGCCTCTTCTTGGTTCAGCCGGGTCGCTGTGATTAGCGTTCCTGGCTGTATATTGAGGATACCAACTCCTGCCGAATCTGGTTGAGCCATTCGGAGTACTGTGAGCAAGCCTCGTTCTTTCTTTCTGGGTAGTTGCTCCTTGCCAAAGTGGAGGAAAATAATCCTTCTTTGGTTGTTGGCCTCGGTACGTAGATACCATGCGGTTGTAATCTGCAGGTCCGCGATATTCGCTTCAATGGGGCTTCGACCTTGCCATATAAGTGCATGATCTTCCTTTAGATCGAGGTAGTTTTGGCTGAGAACTCTGTAGCCAGAGGACTTATTTGGAGCTACCTTTGTATGAAGTGCTAGGAACTGCTGATCCGAAATGGCCTTATCCTCATAAGAAGCCATTGCTTCGCGAAACTGTTTGTACCGATCTTTCGCAGGATCATAAGGTAGCTCGAGATCGTCAATTATGCTCTTCGCTTTTGACTTGTCCTTTCGCTTATCCCCGTAAGCGAAATCAATGAATTGACTGACTCTGATCCTCATTCTTTCCTCCCTACCTCATGGGAACAGTCGCATACTACTGGAGAGAACAAAGAATGAACAGGCCACTAATTTCACTGTGTGCCAAAACGGAGGGTGGTCTTGATGGCCACGTTTAGAAGACTCGTCATACTTCGGCGGTCGCGACAACCACTGGTTTCGACGTTCAGCTTTTGGTTTTGAAGTCGTGCCATTTGCAGCCACAGAGAATGTCTCCTCTGAAGGGCCGCACTGCAGCACCGTGGCCATCGACCGGATGTCCGCTCAGGGCCGAGGTTGCGGTTCTAAGGAGCCGTGATTGGCGGTGGTTTCCTTCGCTTGCCCGAAAGCGCATTGCCCGCAATGGCCGCGAGCAGAACAGCACCTCCGATCAGAGTGTTCGCAGTCGCGGTTTCCCCCAGAAACAGCCAGACCCAGAGTGGTCCGAGTAGCACTTCGGCTAAGGACAACAGGGCGAGTTCTGCGGCGGGTAGGCTGCGCGAGCCCAGTGTGTAGAGGATCAGCCCTGCCCCGACTTGGAACACGCCCATGCCCAATGCAATGCCGGCATCACTGGGGCTCAGCACGAAGGAGAGCCCGAGGCCCAAGCATATGGCCGAAGTGATGACGAGCGCGAAGAGGCCAGACAGGAACACCGCTGGCAGCATTTCTCCTGTGCGCCCCCATCGCAGCGCCACTGTGAAGACAGCAAAACCGAAGGCTGATCCAAGCGCGGCGAGGCTGCCCTTTAGGGCGACGACTCCGGACTTGTCCGCGACCATGATCCCGATCCCGCCGATAGCGACGGCGATCGCTATCCAGGTTGCCACGCGGACGGGCTCCCGCAACACGATCCATCCAAGCACTGCTGCCATAAATGGTGCGGTTGCAAACAGAAGCATGGCATTTGCGACCGAAGTGTTCTGGATCGCATAGATGCCGCCGGAATAGGCTGCAACCAGCGACAGGCCCGCCACGATAGCCGGAAAGCCTATGCGGCGGATCTGAACAAATGGGCTTTCGCCAGACCGCACGCGGATAAGCACGTAGAGAAACAGCGACAGGCTGATCGACCGGTAGAGCAGTATCTGCCACACGACGGCGTCTTCGATCAGGCGAATACCGAGGCCGACCGTCGACCACAGCACACCCGCCGCAAATACGAAGAGCACACCGTTCTTGTGGGCATCGGCAGTTGAAGGGGCTGTGGTGATTGATGTCATGTCCGGCCGATTAAAGATGTCACTTTCTTCAGCTTAGCCTCAGGGCCGGGGTGCCGATCATTCATTTGCGACATCGTCGATGGTTGCCGCACAATGCTGCACTGGACCAAAATCGCCAGTGATTTCCGATTGGCTCAAATGGCTGCGTATTATCAACGCACGTTTTTTCATTGGCGATAGCCGAATTGGGCTGTCAAAGGCGTCGGTCGCTATCGTCATCGCCCCAAAATTTCTGTAGCATTCGTATGAGTTTACCGACGGACCCTAAATGAACCCGACAGAAATCGCAGACGCCTTGGAAGAAATCGCCGCTCGCCCGTTCGACGGCGGCGAGTTCCCGTTTGCGTTCGCCGCCGCCATGGGAAGTCCGCAAGCCACGGTTTCAAAGCTACGCAGTGGGACGATCAACAAGTCGAAGGTGCCCGGTGCGGTCCTGATGAACCGCAAGTTCTATGCCATGGTGACCGACCCCGGCGCGGTGGACCAGGGTCTGTCGATGATCCGGTCGGACAAGAAGACCACCGCCCACAAACCGGCGATCCTGCTGGCCACCGACGGTGTCGACTTGTCTGCCGAACATGTCGCTTCGGGTGACAGCCTGCACATAAAGTTCGCCGACCTGCATCATCACTTCGGGTTCTTCCTGCCAGCGGCCGGCATGTCGCGCTACAAGGCGGCGGAAGAGAACGAGGTCGACGTCAAGGCGGCCGGGCGACTGGCCAAGCTCTATGATGCGCTTCTCAAGAAGAACCCGGACTGGAAGACGCCGGAACGTCGCCATGACCTGAACCAACTGATGACGCGGCTGATATTCTGCATGTTCGCAGAAGACGTGGGGATCTTCGAAGACAACCTGTTTTCACGTCTCATCTTCACCCATGCGGGCGACAAAGGGGAAGAGGCGCAGTCCTGCATCGCGTCGGCCTTCGCCGCGATGAATCTCCCCGACGGCCAGCGTCAGGACCTGCCGGCTTGGGCTGACGCCTTTCCCTACGTGAACGGCGGACTTTTCGCCGATGCGCTGGATGTGCCGAAATTCGACCGCGGGGCCTATCGCTACCTTCAGGACGCCTGCCAGCTCGATTGGCAAGAGATCAACCCCGACATCTTCGGGTCCATGATCCAGTCGGTCGCCGATCCGGACAAACGGTCCGAACTGGGGATGCACTACACCTCGGTGCCGAACATCCTCAAGGTTCTGGGGCCGCTTTTCCTTGATGATCTGGATGAGCAGATCGAGAAGGCCGGCGATAGCCGAAAGGCGCTGGCGCGCGTGCTCAAACGGATCGAAGGTATCCGGGTATTTGACCCGGCCTGTGGATCGGGGAACTTCCTTGTCGTCGCCTATCGGGAGCTTCGAGCGCGCGAGATGCGCGTGCTGGAGCGTCTGGCGCAGCTGGATGGCGGCGCCTCGGCGCAGATGTTCTCCGGCGTGCGGCTGGCGAATTTCTACGGCATCGAGATCACGGATTTTGCGGCGGAGACGGCCAAGCTGGCGCTCTTCATCGCAGAGTATCAGGCCAATGCGCGCTTCGGCGAGATATTCGGAAACACCGCACCGGCGCTACCCCTGCGAGATGGCGGGAACATCGTTTGCGGCAATGCGCTGCGACTGGAATGGGAAGCAGTCTGTCCTCCGTCAATGGAAGACGACGAAATCTTCATTGCAGGTAATCCGCCTTTCCTTGGCTATTCCAATCAATCCAAGGATCAAAAAGAAGAGATTAGGCACGTTTACGCAGGGCGGGTGAAGGATGAGACTAAGCTCGACTACGTTCTTTGTTGGTTCATAAAGGCCGCCGACTACATAAGACACCATGCGGCGAAATCCGCTTTGGTGGCGACCAATTCAGTTTGTCAGGGGCGGTCGGTTGCTGCATTTTGGCCGATTGCACTAGGCTCGGAACTCGAAATCTTCTTCGCACACCAGCCATTCCAATGGCGGAACAATGCATCAGCCAATGCTGCAGTCATGTGCGTAATTGTAGGTATGCGGCGGATAAGTGGAGAGAAGAAAACGCTGTTCGATGGTTCTATCGTCAAGAATGCTCATAACATTAACCCATACTTATTAGATGGCCAGGACGTAACTGTTTCTTCAGCCAAACGTTCTCTGTTTGAACTGCCAGAGATGTTGATTGGAAACACGCCACGCGACGGCGGGCATTTGATCCTTTCGGCGGAACAGGCGCACAAACTCCGCGAAGAGCACCCGGAAGCATCAAAGTTCCTTTGGCGCTACATGGGGTCGCAAGAGTTGATACAGAGCAAGGAACGTTGGTGCCTAATTATCGATGAAGACACATGCGACGAAGCATACGGAATTCCAGAACTCGCCAAGCGCGTAGATGGGGTACGAACTTTCCGGGAGGAGAGTGCGAAACTTGCAACTCGTAGACTTGCAGAAATACCATACCGGTTTGAGTATGTTTATGGTGGAACTTGGCAGCACACCATCTTGGTACCAAGCGTAAGTTCGGAGCGTCGGCCCTATCTGCCGGTGGATCGTCTTGGTCCGGATGTCATTGCGTCCAACCTTAACTTTGTTCTCTATGATGCACCCGAATGGTGTATCGCTCTCATTGCTTCGCGCTTACATTTGGTCTGGATTGGGACTGTATGCGGCAGGCTTGAGTCGCGCTTCCGCTACTCCAACACGCTTGGCTGGAACACTTTCCCCGTGCCCCGCTTCACTCGGGATCAGTTCGAGGCGCTCAGCGCGTCGGCACGCGCAATCTTAAAGACCCGGTACATGCACCACCCCAAAACCATCGCGCAGCTTTATGATCCGGACAACATGCCAGACGACCTGCGCGAGGCTCACCGCCAAAATGACGAATTGCTCGAGACGATGTATATCGGACGTCCGTTCCGCAACGATACCGAACGACTTGAGCGGCTGTTCAAGCTCTATGCTGCCCGGATCGAGAAGCTGAAGAAGGAAGAGGCCCCCAAAAGAATGGTAAAGAGTAATGGTTGATCTTGTGCGTATGACCTATGGCCATTCCGGCGCGGACTCCAAGACGAACAGCCTCGGCCAGCGCCCGATGCAGGCCCGCGTCTATGAGGCGCGCGCCGCACAGTTCCTGTTGTTGAAGGCGCCACCGGCGGCGGGCAAGTCCCGTGCCTTGATGTTCCTCGCGCTCGACAAGCTCGAAAACCAGGGCGTGAAGAAAGTGGTCGTGGCGGTGCCTGAAACCTCTATCGGCAGTTCATTCCGGTCGACCGACCTGACCTCGCACGGTTTCTGGGCCGATTGGGACGTGGAGCCGCGATGGAACCTTTGCCTGTTTGGCGAAGATGGCATGGCGAAGTCCCAGAAAGTGAAGGCGTTTGAAGCCTTCATGGACAGCGACGCCCGTGTGATCGTCTGCACCCATGCGACGTTCCGCTTTGCCTTCGACGCGATCGAGAAGGCACGCGGGGTGGAGGCATTCGACGATTTCCTGATCGCAGTCGATGAGTTCCATCACGTTGCAGCGGCGGATGACAACCGCCTGGGCGAGATCCTCCGCAAATTGCTGGCCCGCGAGAAAGCCCACATGATGGCGATGACCGGGTCCTACTTCCGGGGCGACAGTGTGCCGGTCCTGCGGCCCGAGGATGAGGCGCGGTTCAAGTCCATCACCTACAGCTACTATGAGCAGCTAGAGGGATACGAGCATCTGAAGTCACTTGGGATTTCGTACTCCTTCTATCGCGGGCGGTATATCTCGGCGATCCCGGATGTTCTCGATACCGACCGGAAAACGATCATCCATATCCCGCATCGCGGGTCTGCTGAGGCGTTCGGCGAAAAGCACGACGAGGTTGGGCTGATCATGGGCGCGATCGGTGAACACGTTGGCCGGGATCCGGACACCGGGTTCGACCTGGTGAAACGCGCCTCGGACGGCAGGGTTCTGAAAATCGCTGACCTGGTGGATGACGGCGACGGACGCGACGGCATCAAGGCCGCGTTGCAGGCAGAGGCGAAGGGTCCTGATGGCAAGCGGGACGACGCGGCGGATCGGGCCAAGGTCGATATCATCATAGCACTCGGGATGGCCAAGGAGGGGTTCGACTGGCCGTGGTGCGAAAATGCGCTGACCATCGGCTATCGGAATTCGCTAACAGAGATCGTCCAGATCATCGGCCGGGCCACCCGCGATGCACCTGGCAAGCCCCACGCCCAGTTCACTAATCTGGTCGCTGAGCCCGGTGTGGAAACAACAGTCGTCGCTGACGCGGTCAACGACATGCTGAAGGCGATTTCGGGCGCGATGCTGATGGAGCAGGTGCTGGCGCCCAACTTCAAATTCTATCGCCGAGAAGATGGGGATATCCGCGCGCCTGTCGAGACCACGAACGACGGCACCGTGCATATCGGGATCAAGGGCTTGATGGAGCCGCCCACGGCCCGCGCCCGTGCGATTGTCGAAAACGACATGAACGAACTCGTGGCCAAGGCTTGCCAAGCCATGGACCGGCGCGTTGTCGCGGATGATGTGGCACCGGAAGTCGCCACTCAGATGGTGTTGACGGATATCATCGAGACGACGTACGAAAACCTGTCAGATGACGAAACGGAATCCGTGCGCCAGGACCTCGCGGCGCGGATGAACCTCATCGGCATGGCGAAACGCGCGTCGCAAGAAGGCGGGTTTGCTGAAGAGGGCGAAGAGTACGACGCTGAGCCGTCAGAAAACCTGTCCCTGATGAACATGGTGAAGCGGTTCGTCAATGTTCGTGAATTGGATATCGATCTGATCGACAGCGTGAACCCATTCAAGGAAGGTTTCGACGTCGCCTCGCGCGCGTTCGACACGCCACTCTTGAAGACCATCCAGGACGCGATGATCTCGCAGCGCATCCAGATGAGCGAAAAAGAAGCGCTGACACTGTGGCCACGCATCAAGCGGTTTCGGGCGCAAGAAGGCCGCGAACCCAACCCGCATTCGGCGGATCCATTAGAGAAGCGTCTTGCGGAAGCTCATGCATACATCAAGACGAAGAAGGCCGAACGCCAGCGAGCGGCTCAGTCGGGAACCTGAGCCACATGCCGCGCTATCGATCTCTCGATGAAATCTTCGAAGAGCCGGATGAATTCGGGCTTCTCGACATTAAGGAAACAAACCGCGGCGCGGCGGCAACACCAGATGCTCGAAACGCCGAGATCGTCTCGCAGGTGAATGCTTTCTACGAGTCGAACGGTCGGATTCCGGACGACAACAGCTTGGACCTCGAGGAGATGAAACTCGGGACAATCTGGCGTTCAATTCGGACCAGTCCATCGGCTGCGATGATGGAGGCAGACCGGAACCGGCTTCTTGGGCATGGCCATCCAGTGGCACCGACCGCAACCATTGCCGAAACGGAGTCTCCGGCTGTGCCTGAGCCCGATTGGCGCGAAGAAGTTGCCGACGAGGAAGTTCCGACAAGCCTTGACGACATCTTCGGCGATGATGACCTCGACGTGCATGACGCGGTTCTCAACATCCGTAATGTGACGCCAGCTTCAGAACGCCAGTTGCCTGACCACCGGGCCGACATGTTCCCGTGCCCGGATTTCGAACACTTCGAAGGCGGCTTTGCCGAGATGCAGTCGAAGCTCGAGTCCGGAGATCGAAAGGTTCTCCCGGTTCAGGACAATGTAGAGATCACGGTTTACGAAGGCGACTTCTTCATCCATCGCGGCCTTCTGGTCTATGTCGCCGAAAAAACGGAACTTTCGCGCAGGAGCGGTAAGCCGGATCACCGTTTGCGGATCATCTTTTCCAATGGCATGGAAAACGATCCTCTGTCGTCGTCATTTCGCAAAGCGCTTGCAGCAGATAAGACCGCACGGATCGTCGAAAGAGCTGGGTTTGGGCGGCTCGATCCGGAATGGGATCAGGATAGCATGGCGGTCACCGGCACAGTGTATGTGGCGCGAAGCCTGTCCAGAGACCCGGAAATCGCAGAAGTATCAAGGATTCTGCACAAGGTCGGTGTGACCAGTCAGGATGTCCGGCGGCGTATCGCTGACGCGAAGAACGATCCAACTTTCCTGCTCGCGCCCGTCGAAATTGTTGCGACCTACGAGTTGCATAACCTGGAGCGGATGAAGGTCGAGGATCTCTTGCATCGCTTTTTTGACGCGGCGCGGCCGCAAGGTCTTGTGATCACCGACCGGTTCGGCAAGGCGGTCCATCCTCGAGAATGGTTCTACGTGCTTCCCGAGCATGTCAGCCAAGCCGTTCAGCTCATTCAGGAACGCAGGTTGCATGAGTACAGATACGACACCCAACGCCAGTTGATCGTCAAGGTAGAGCAGGGCAATTAAACGTGCTCTTCTACTGAAACCAGTTCGTTCGGGGTAGGGCGTATGGTCCCGGCTCAGAAGAAGGTGACCTCCCGCAGACCTTGAAACGCGCCTTTCCTGAACGCGCCTGCTTTATGCAGCCGCGGGAAATCTGGAAGCCTGTCTAACTCGACCAACGGAAGCAAAATGTCAACGCTGAACCATGGCATTTTCGCGGACCTGCTTTCGTCATACATCTTCGAAAGTGCCCTTCCGACGGCATAGGCTCCGGCCAAGTCAATTTTGGAAACGCGTGTTCTATTTCTGGGCAGCAGGCTCCCAGTTGTCGATTTGCCGCCGACATTGAAATAGATCAGATCATGGCCCCACCCGAGGCGTATGATATGTGTCCGGTCGGACCGTTGGATTGAAACTCCCGGATGTAGGTCTCTGACCCAAACCTTATGTTCATCGCACCAGTCGAGGGCTTCCTTCAGCATCGCTACGCCGCAGAGGTCTTTCTTCCAGATCGGACACAAGTGCTGAAACCCGGCGAATTTGACCCGCTTCTGACTTCTGATGTCATTGGCAATGAAAGCGCCTTTGCGTGTCACCTTTGGCGACCACATTTGTTCTTCGAGCGTGGCTGCGTCCTCCAAACCTATGCGCATGTCATCAATCGCAACTTTGGTATTTGCAGAAATGGCTCTGTGTCGTGCTTCAAGCAGTGTGATGGGCGGTAGCGGTTTCCTCGGATATTGGTCGAGGATCGAAGGCCCGTTGGGTCGAACGATATCGTCAGAAACATCAACTGGTCTGTCCGTTTTCACGTCGTGGTCGACTAGCCAGCGGTACGGTGTCCCGAGGTCCATAGGATCATCATTCATGAGCGAGAGAGGTGGCAGACCCTTTTTCAGGAACGCCATGATCTCGCGCGTATCCTGACGTTCCGCCCCCATGAGACGTCCGTGAAAGGTTTGGCGGTCTGACTTGCTTTGACGGGCTTTCAGTCTGTTTTCGATGCGCTCTCGTTCGATATCGCTTAGCTGGCGTCGCGCATACGCAATCGAAACATCTACGTCCCCGTAGTCGTCAAGCTCGTCGAGCGCGCTGCCGAACAGCTTCAATGTGATACGTTGCAGGCGGTTCGGATCGCTGTTGATGACCTTGGCTCGAGCAAGAAGTTCAGAAATGATGGTTTGAACCTTATCGCGCCCGATACGCTTTCGCTTGGGTTCCAGTGCCAGGCGAGTTCCGTTTGGGGTTAGCTGCCAGTAAAACAAACCGTCAAGGATGTCGGCAGGCTCCAAGTACCCAGCCTCGGCCATCTGGCGCAAGACGCGGTTGGCATGATGCGCATCGCAGTCCAGAACACGTATTGCCTCTTCAAGCCCGACAGATCTTCCATTCACTGCTGAGCGCAGGACTGCTTGAACCAGTTCTAGTGGTACCTTTTTTACTTGTGAATGTTTATGGGACCGCCGTTTATCCATGGCTCGGTAGCCTTGCAAAACAAAACTTCATCATCTCCGCCCCAACCTTCCCAGTCGGGCCAGTTGCGCCAGCATCTGGGACCCGGCCCCCGGTGACCCTGTGCCGCTTGCCTGACCCGTCTGCCCCATGCCTTGTCTCACGGGCATCTGCTGCACGCCGAAGAACTGCCGCGCTCTAAGGGCTGCATACTCCGCGCCACTCGCCCCGCCGATCAAGTAGCGATTGTAGGCCTGTTGGCTGCCCATTGCAGCGCGGGCGATGCTGTAGCCGCCACCAAGGCCACCGGAGAGGGCGGGCATCATGATGTTTCCCGAGATCGCACGGACGATGAAGGGCGTTGCGATGATGAAGCCTTTGGCCATGAGCACCATCATGAAGAAGGGGATGAGCGCGCCGATATTTGAGGCGCCTTCAGGGTCGCCAAGCTCGCCAATCAGGGCGGAGGAGACGCCTGTGATCGTAGCGAACACGCCGGCCACGACGATGGGGTAGAGCGCAAAGGAAACCAGAGCCGACAGCCAGCGCGCGAAATAGTCCTTGGTCACTTCGAAGAGGGTCAGGAAAATCATCACCGGTGCGATCCCGATCAGGAGCGCGATCATCAGGCGGGATGCCACAAGAATGAAGGCGGCCAGCCCGCCGAGGATGGAAAGCAACAGCACCCCGACTATGTCGAGCATGGCGCCGGCCATCCAGTTCAACTCTGAACCAGCGGCGTTCAAGTAGTCCCCCAACTCGGCGATCAAACGGTCGAATTCTTCCGCAAAGGTCCCAGAGGGACCCGGGGTTCCACCACCAACCGAAGCCACCAGCGCACCAGCAATGCTGTCGATGCCTGCCAGAATAGCGGCGGAAAGTGCGTTGAACTGCACCCAGTTGGTCGCAAATATCCCGATGAGCCCGATCTTGACCGCGAGCCAAAAAGCCGTGCGCCCGTCCATCGCTTTGTACTGGTAGATCATGTTCAGGAAGACGAGGATCACCACCAGAGTTGTTCCCAGCACCAGAAGCGTGCCGACTGTCGCCGCGACCGACCCGAACTGGGTTTCCGCCGCGGTGTCGAGGTAGCCCTGGGAGGTTTCAACGAAATAGGTGACGACGCTCATCGCAGGGCTGCCTCACCAATTGCCCGCGGCTTCGCAGATGGCTTTGGCCTCAAGGCGAACTTCGTTGGCGCGCCGGTTGTAGGCGTCGGATGCTTCCAGCATTTCCCATCGTTCGTCACTCGCGTGGACCTCGCGAAACACCGCCTCGGCTGCGTCCCAAGATGGGAAGCGGGTCTCGCAATCGCAGTTGCCGCTCTCGACGATGCGTTCAAGATTTTGGGCTCGGTAGATGTCTTGAACCAACACGCGCTGATAGGCTTGGCGCAGGGGGATCTCCTGCATCCACACGGGTTCAGCGGGCCGTTCTGGACAGACGTCGAAACTGCGCTCGAGGGTCGGCACGAGATTGCGCTCAGCGAAGCCGGGTGCCGACGTCAGGCCCAGGACCAGAGCAGTCAGTACGAGGGTACAGCCCGCCTGCCTCATGCCGTGGCTCTGGCGGGTGTGGTCTCGCGCTTCAGGAAGACAGTGTGTCCCACGTTGGCGAATTCCGAGGAGCTGATCGACACGACCTCCCAGCCTTCGGCCCCCTTCACATTTAGGCTGGCCTGCATGTCGGCAAGGCTGGTCTTTCGGGTCATGGGAAAGCTGAGGATGTCGTATTCAAAGGTCTTCATTGGGAAGCTCCAATCTCGGTTGTGCCGGGGAGGTAGAACTCAGTAATGCCGCGTTTGCCGTCATGGCGACCGGCCTGAATGATCACGTCGATGGAATTCTCGATGTACTGGACCATGTCGGCATAGGTCATCGGGATCTCGGTCTTGAGGGCTGCGATCGCCAGCCGCTGCACGGCCAGTTGCGGGGTTTCTGCGTGAAGGGTGGTCATGGACCCACCATGGCCGGTGTTGATCGCCTCGAGGAAGGTCATGGCCTCCTTGCCTCGCACCTCGCCCAGGATGATCCGGTCGGGGCGCATGCGCAACGTTGCGGTGAGCAGCACATCGGCGGTCTGGAACTCCGCATCGCGATTGGCGATGAGGGTCACGGCATTTGGCTGGGTCGGTAAAAGCTCGGCGGCTTCCTCGATGGTGACGATGCGTTCCTCGGATGGCACGTGCGAGAGGATCTTGCGCGCAGCCACGGTCTTGCCGGTGGAGGTGCCGCCAGAAACGATCATGTTAAGCTTGTTGTCGACGCAAAAGGCCAGCGCATCGCCGATCACGCCCGCGGCCACCACTTCACGCAGTTCCTGGGTTTTCTCGAGGCGGAGTTCTTCGAGCTTGCGTTCTTTGCCATAGAGAAAGTCGAGTGCGATCCCGTCGAGCGGCAAGCTGGAAAAGAACCGAAGACTGATCGACATCGCCGTTAACACGGCGGGCGGGGTGATGACCTGTGCGCGGATCGGGCGCCCCTTGTAGGTGATTGAGACCGAGACGATGGGGCGGTCCTTGCTCATCGTGGTATTGGCAGAAGAGGCGATCTGGTTGCCGAGGTCTTTCACTTCGGTTGCGGTCAACTCCTGGCCCAGCTTGCGCATGAAATGATCGCCTTGGAATTCTCCCCAGCAGCTGCCGTCAGGGTTGATACAGATCTCGATGACATCGTCGCGGGCGGCGGCATCGATCCGGTCGAGAGAGGTCTGGAGATAGCTCAGCGACATTGGCTCAGAATATCTCCAGATCGCGATCGACCATCACGGTGACGCGGGCACCTTGGTCGACATAGATGACAGGACCGATCGAAAGGTAGTCGCCAATCACGCTGTCCGTGGCATCGGCCAGATCATCGCCCACGTCTTCGAGCACGTCCGCGGCGGTCTCGTCTTGGACATTTGCTGCAGCGGCGCTTGGTGCGGCGGAGATCAGCGAAATCAACGCCGCAGAGCCGAAGCGCTCATCAAAGCGGGTATCGACAAAGCCGGTCACGCCGGAGCGGCCAAGTTCATCGCCCCCGAAGGAACTGATCTGGACGGTCTGGTTGTCGGGCAAGATGATCCGGTCCCAGGCGACGGTGACCCGGCGCTGCGCGATATCGACGCCAGAGCGATAACGTCCGATCAGGCGGGACCCGCGCGGGATCAGAAGGCGGGAGCCATCGAAGCTGTAGACATCTTCTGAGACAACGGCACGAGTTTGGCCGGGCAGGGAGCTGTCGAGAGCGGTTTCCATGACGGCCTGGATCATCGTGCCTTGGACAATGGTGTTGGACGGATTGGCGATGACCTCAGCTTGTGTGACTGAAGTGGGCAGCGCGCCGTTCAACACGAAATCCGTCACTTCCCCAAAAGTCCGTTCGGTCAACGCAGTTTCATTCGCGCCTGAGGTGCCGCCAAAGGCGATGGTGGGGGAGGTGATGCGGCGTTCCTGAAACGCCCGTTCCTCGGCCGCGCGGCGTTCAAGTTCCGCGAGACGTCTTGCTTCTTCCTCGCGGCGCAGTCGCTCTTCTTCCCGCGCGCGCAATTCGTCCTCGGTGGGGCCGATGGGCGCGGGGGCAGGGCGATTGGCTTCGAGTTGCGCAAGTTCGAGGTCCATGCGGATTTGCTCCAACTCCCGATCACGTGCGGTGAGCTCGTCTCGGAACTGCTGTTGCGCGGCTTCAGAGGCGGACTGCAGGGCGGCGATCTGGGCGGTCAGCGCATCGATCGCTTCGGCGGCAGCGGTATCTTCTTCGACCACCGGTTCAGGGGCGTTGCGCAATTCCTCGATCTGAGCCTGCAGGGCGGTGATCTGCGCCAGAAGCTCAGCATTGGGCTCGACTGGATCGGGTGCGACGAACACAACCTCGGGCTCGGGCGGGGGCAAGGTCTCGATGGCGCCGAACCCGTCGCCTTCGTTCTGGAACACGTCCGGCGTGGCCGTGGGAAGGGCTTCCTCTTCCTCGGGTTGGGATAGGAGATAGAGCAACGCACCGCCCGCGCCGATCACGAGGACGACGACCAAAGCGAGCAGCGGTGAGCGCCGTGGCGCAGGGGGCGAACCAGCGCCCTTACCTTGTTCTAGAGCAGCGAGGCGTTTCTCGAGGTCTGCGTTTCCAGTATCGCTCATGAGCCTACCCCCGCAGGTGGTGTGGCCTCGATGCAGACCACCTCCTCCCCGATCCGCAGCACCCATTGTCGGTTCACGCCTGAAACCCGGATCACGCCGTCCCCGGTGGCTTGCGTGTTGACGGTTCGTTCACGGCCATTGGCGTAACGGAAGATCGCGGGCACCGGCGCGTTCCGCGGGAATGCGAAATACGTGAAGGTCCCGTCATCCCAGACGCGGGTCGGGGTGAACTCGGTGCGCGCACTGGCACCGTAGTTGTAGTTCGGCGCTTGGGCCGCGATGGCACGCGTGGGACGCGCATTGTCTTCAGGATAGCGGAACTGGACCACGTAGAAGGTCGGGCTGCGGGTCTCCTGGACGTTGAAGTAGTAGCTGCGGCGGTTCGTGTAGACCGTCACGTTGGTATGGACGCCGCGCGCGACGGGCTTGATCGCGAAGGCCTGCCCGCCCGGCACGCCGTCGATCTCGAAGCCCTCTGTGTCCCCTGCGATGATCGAGCGGATGCTTTCTCCCTCGCCGAACTCGATGGTGGTCACATGGGTGAGCGACACGCTGAGGCGATAGACCTGACCTTCTTGATAGGTGGCCAAGCGCACTCGGTTGTCATTGGGCCCGCCGCGCGGGATGGCCTCGGCAATGGCGAGGCCGGGCAATAGGGCAATCAGCAATAAGAAAAGTCGAACTGGGAACAAACATGCGTTTCCGGAATGAGTTGCGTCGCCAATACCCTGCCGCGCTACGCGCTCTCGGGACATTGGCGACAAGATATTTTGAAGTGAATTCCAGAAACGCATTAATTCTCCAATCTATCGGAGCGGATGGAATATTCGAGGACCGTGAAGCCGAAGGGGTTGGTCCAGACCTCATCGATGGAACGACGGGTCTCGGGGCGGAATTCGAAGAGAAGCGTGGCGGTGAAGAGGCCGGTCTGGACGCCATTGATGGATGTCAGACGCTTGCGCAGGCGGACCGTGGCGCGGTTCGTGCCGATCCGATTGATGCTGAGGATTTCCACATCGAGCCGGGCATTGGGGCCGTAGACCGTCGGCGGGTAGTTCTCGTCGGCGCTGTTCCAGATCTGGCGTAACCCGCTCTCTGCAGCTCCGTCCGAGCGGCGCAGGACGTTGCGGATGCGCAGATCGTTGTCGAGCTGGTTATAGACCTCCCGGTCGGTCACATAGCGGAACACTTCCGCCTCGATGATCGCCTGGTTGGCGGTCACCGAGGAGGCGCCGACCGAAGCTTCCGGCAGGGCAAAGCCCGTTTCGGGATCATAGGGAACAACAACGGGCGGCGGATCGACATCGAGGATCGCGACAGCTGCCGCGCTCAGGCATCCGAGAATGCCGAAAATCAGGCCGATGAGTCCAAGGCGCTGCCAGAGCCGCTCGCGGCGCAGGGCACCATAGACCAGCTCTTCTTCGATGATTTCCTGTTCACTAGCCACGCGTCACACCCCTGAATCAGTCTGCGCGCAGGTCCGGCAGCGTAAAGTCCATGAAGCGCTGCTCTTCAGCGATCGTCGCGGCATCGATCACGCCGCCTGTGCCGTCACCCACGGTTTGCACGGCCTCAAGCTGCCACATGGCGACGAGGGCAATTGCCAGCTCCGCCGTCACCCGCGTGTTGAGGTCGATACTTTCCTTCAGTTCGTCCATGTCATCGATCAGTCCGACCAGCCGGTCGACCCGCTCGAGTGACTGGCCGGCATCTTCGTAGCTGTTCTGGGCTGCGGCCGAGACGAGTGCACCGGTTGTGGCTTGCGTCGCCACGCGGTTGGCCCCTGGATTTCCGCTGGTGGCCATTTCTGAAAGCGTGTCGTCGTCAAATCCGAGATCGGCCAGCACCCGGTCCATCTGAGTTTCGATCTCGCCCGCACCGGAGCCCGACAGGCCCGAGAAATCGCCCGTCTTGATCGCCTCAATCGTGGCGATGATATCGCCGAACTCCTGATCGAGCAGGCCGTTCAGCTCGTCCTCCATCTCGGTGCGGATAATCTCGGGAAGTTCAGCCAGGCGGGTGAGCGCTTCATATGTTCTTTGCAGCTCCGCGAGTTGGTCCGTGAGTGTGGCGAGTTGTTCGCGGAGCTGCGTCAGCTGCTCATTTTGCAGGATCTCATCTTCGATCATCTGCCGGAGCTGCTGGATGTTTTGCGCGATGTTCTGGGTATCGACGACAGGCACGCCTTGTGCTGCGGCAGGGGACAGGGTGCCGAAATGCAGGCCAATCCCAAGCGTCGTGGCCAAGGCCGTTCTCATGAGCAAATGTCCCATTAGTCTATCTCCCTGATCGTGAATTCCATGAACGCGCCCTCGGTCAGGCGAGCGCTGGCCTGTGCCAGCTCTTCGGCCGAGAGCACGCGGGTCCGCGCCGCCTGCAGCCGGATGCGGGCGGCGACGAGGCGCACGAGTTCGGCGCGGGCATAGGTGTTGAGCGCGACGCTCTCCTGCACGTCTTCGGTCTCGGAAATCCGCTCGACGATATCCGCGATGCGCAAGGCGGCCTGCCTAATCGCCGCAGGGGAATTGTTGCCATAGAAAGCCGCACCATGCCCGGTGATCGAGAGATTGGCATTGGCGAGAAGCGCGGGGTCGATCGTGCCGAGCGCTTCGATCCCGCCGATGCGGCTCAGATAGAGATTGTAGCGTTCTGGAATAACCTGGACATAATGCTGAGTTTCGGCGAATGGCGGCACGCCGCCATATTCGAACACGCGGCCGGGTCCGGCGTTATAGGCGGCGAGCGCGTTGATGATATTGCCATCGAAGGTGTTGAGCTGTGTCGCCAGGTACCGCGCGCCGCCATGCACCTGCAGATAGGGGCTGTTGTAGTATTCCGGGTTAATGCCGAGATCGCTGGCGGTCCCGGGCATGATCTGGGTGAGGCCGAAAGCCCCGACGGGCGAGCGCGCGCCGATGGTAAACCGGCTTTCCTGCCAGATGAGCGCCTGTAGGAGTGCGCGCCATTGAACCGGGGAGAGGCCCGCGCGGCCAACGCCCGCAAAGCCGCTGGTTTCCTGGGCGACGCGGATGATGAGTTGCTCGATGTTTTCTGCCGCATCCCCGAACATCTGTGCGCCGCCGGGATTGGGGTCGATCTCGGCATTGCCGTAGACCGCTTCGACGGAACGGGCTGGATCGCCGCTGCCGCTCTCCAATCCAGAGATCATCGCGGGCAGGCCCTGACCGCCGAAGCTGGTTTGGGCATCGAGGATGCGTTGCAGGGTTTCCAGCTGCTCCCGTTCGATCTCGGCAATGAGTTCTCGCACGGCAAGCTTGTCCGCCTGAACGGCCAAGTCAGCCTCGCGATCGCCAGTCTCGACGATGTCACGCGCGGTCAGCCCATTGTCATTGGTCGGCACGCCTTGGGACAGGGCGATGCCGGGCAGCAGGCAAAGCGCCAGGATATGGGGCAGCCTAGACTTCAACGTCGCGCTCCGGCGCGCCAAGGGGCGTGAAGCTGCAATCCGGCGCGACAGGCGCCGTAGAGGCCAGGAAGGTGAAGCAGTTCGCCTGCGGTTCCTGGTACTGGGCGCAGGAGGCCAAAGCGCCGAGCGCGGTGAGAAGAAACAGAGTACGAATCATGAAAGCCTCCAAAAGTCCGGGCGGTCGCGGTAATCGGCGCCGACCAGCGCCTCGCCTTTTTCCATGCCGCCGAGGATGGTGAGATTGGGCCCGAGGGCGCTAAGATCGGCATCGACGACGATCGAGCCCTGGTCGTCGCGGATGAGCGCAAGGCGGCTGTCGCTGCCGGTGTTGAGAAGCACATCGAGTTCCTTCTCATAGAGGTTCAGCATCGCGTAGTCGGCGGCATGGGCGCGGATGTTCGGAAGCAGGATTTGTGTGGGCACCGCTTCGACGATGGTCTTGCCGGTTCGGGTGCGCTCGAGCTGGCTGGCATATTGCGTCATCATTACCGCAACGGTGTTCTGCTTGCGCGCGGTCACGAGCCAGTTCGACAGCCGCTCGGCGAAATACGCGTTGTCGAGCGCCTTCCAGGCCTCGTCGATGACGATGATGGTGGGGCGGCGATCCTCGATCTCGCGCTCGACCCGGCGAAAGAGATAGGAGAGGACCGCCATGCGTTCTTTCTCGGCCTCGCTGTCGAGAATGCCGGTGAGATCGAACCCGACGACATCGCCTTCGAGCGAGAACGTGTCTTCCAGCGTCTGCCCGAAGATCCAGCCATAGCGGCCCTCTTCGGTCCACTCGAGCAAACGCTGGTGCAGATCGCCGCCATCGTCGGTGGAGACAAAGAGCGATGCAAAATCCCGCCAGTTCCGCAGGGCGGGGCTCAAAGCCTGCGCGTTCTGGCGCACCACTTCCTGGATGCGGTTGGTCTGTGCAGGCGTGAGCGGCTTGTCGGCACGATAGAGCAGGGTGGCGAGCCAGTCCGAGAGCCAGGCGGTGCCGCGACTATCTGTTTCGGTCCAAAGCGGGTTGAGGCCTGTGGGTTGGCCGGCTTTCAAAGACGCGTAGCGCCCGCCATTGGCGCGGACCGCCATCTCCATACCGAGACGGTAATCGAAGACGAAGATCCGCGCCCCTGCTCGACGGGCTTGCGTCATGAGGAATGCGGAAAGCACCGACTTGCCGGACCCGGGCCGTCCCATGATCAGGGTATGGCCGCTGGTCGGTTCTTTGTCGGGGCTGCCTTGCTCGTGATAGGAAAATCGGTAGGCGCTCTGCTCGGGCGTTGGCAGGTAGGTGATGACCCGACCCCAGGGGGTCTTCTCAGCAGACTTGCCGAGCTGGGTCCGATGAAACGCCGCGAAATCTGCGAAGTTGCGATTGGTGATGGCGCTTGCGCGCACGCGTTTGGGCTGGTTGCCGGGGTGCTGGCTCAAGTAATGGGCCTTGGCCGCGACCCGCTCGCCGATCATCTTCACGCCCTCGGCGGCGGCGGCGTTCACGATCTCGGCGCTCAGAGTCTGCAACTCGTCCAGCGTGTCGCAGAAGATCGTCACGACCATGTGGTGCTCGCCAAAGCTCTGGCGCTTGGCCTCGAGATCATCGGCAGCAATGTCGAGCGCTTCCATGAGCGACAGGGCCGCGTCCTGCGAAGCCTGCATCTGGCGCTTTTGCCGCTTGATGCGGCCCGCCATGAGGTTCGAATTGATCGGTGTGAAGGAATGCGTGACGATCATGTCGACCGGCAGGTTCAGCATGTCGAACATGGTGCAGGAGGTGGCTTCCGAGTATTCCCCGATGGTGAAACTCTTCCCAAAGCGATGGCCGACGACGCCTTCCGAGAGTTCGAAATGATCGCCTTGAAACGTCACCCGGGTGTTGGCCACATTGAAGGACAGGAAACCATAGGTATTGGCCGGATAAAGCGGCAGTTCCTGGCCAGTGTTGAGGGCGCCCAGAAAGCCGATCAACTCGCCATTCTCAGAAGTCAGCACGCGCGGGTTCAGCTCCGTCAGGCCTGACACGAACACGCTTACGGCCTCGCCCAAACGACGCAGGCGCTTTTCGGTCGCTTCCTTGAGGCGATCCGGCGCGCTGCGGTTGAGAAACGGCAGAACGCTTTTCGGGGGCGGGCGGTGAATGACCGTGAGGGTCAGTGTTTTGTCGCGTAACCCGCTGGTCTCGAGCTTCTTGCGCCAGAGCCGGTCAATTTCTCCCGCAAAACCGTCCTCGCGCACCGGCTCGAGGTCCGGTGTGATCGCTTTGGAGACCTTGTGAACGTAGTAGCTGAACTCCGGCCCCAGCTGCGCGATGATCCGGGCAAAGAGCGCGGTCACCTTGTCGAGATAGGCATCATCTGTGGTGTAGCTGTTGACCCCGTCGAGCCGGATGCACTGGAAAAGTTCGTTCACCCGCGTCCGTACGGTCCGTTCGTCGACGAGGCTCACATAGGGCAGCATATGCGCGAGGCGGCTTTCACGCGCATACCAGTCCGGCGTCATGGTGCGGGGATCGAGCGTTTCGTCCAAGGCTGTATTAGGGCGCATAGCTGTCCCCGCCGTGAATGGAACGGTTCCGCGTTGGCGGGGTTTCCTGCAGCGCCGTCATCATCACGTCGATGAAGCGCGGGTCCCAATCCGCGGCCTTCCAAAGCACGGGGTAGAGCAGGGCGGCCACGCCCAACACGGCGATGTGCTGAACCCAGACGAAGAGCAGCACCGAGCCGAAGAGCCAGACCATCGCATACATGATGGGCAGGCCCAGAAGCTTCGGCGGCCGCACGAGGCCGAGAAAGAGGGGCGAGCGCTCAGCCACCGGCAAAGACCGCGGCAACGATGGTGGGAGCGGCCGCGACACCGGCGATGCCGACAAGAACCCAAAGCGCCTGGCGCAGATCGATGATGTTGAAGAACCAGCTCAAGAAAACGCCCAGAACGGCGAGCGTCGCGATGACGACGCCAAGCGGGCCGGTCAGCGCATCGACGATCCCCTGCAACAGGCTCTGGATCGGAGAGAGGTCGATGCTTTGCGCCAAGGCCGGTTCTGCCATGAACAGGAAGAATGCCAGTGAAGCAATGAATAGGTTTGATACGTTTTTCATGAATTTGATCCTTCCAATCGGGCCACAACGGCCATGACGCGCACCACGTGGTTCTGGGTTTCTCTGTAGGGGGGAATGCCGCCATACTGGCGGACCGCATCTGGGCCGGCGTTGTAGGCTGCGAGGGCAAGACGCGGATCGCCGAACGTCTCCAGCATCATCGCAAGATAGCGGGCGGAGCCGTCGAGGTTCTGAAGCGGATCCCGCGGGTCAATGCCGAGGTCGCGCGCCGTCGCGGGCATCAATTGACCAAGGCCGATGGCGCCTGCGCTCGAGATCGAATCCTGCCGATAGGCGCTCTCCACCTCGATATTGGCGCGGTAGAGGGTTAGCCAATCACGAACCGAGAGGTCTGAACGACGCAGCGCAGGATGCCCGGCATAGCGAAGCGCGGTGGCCTCAATGGCCGCCAGAACATCGGCGCGGGGCAGGGGTGCCGGGCGGGCGAGTGCTGCAAAACGCAAAGCGTCAGGTTCAATAGCTGATTCATCTTCACCGAGGATTGCCAGCTCATCAGCCGCCGAACCCTGGCCGATACCGTCATTGTAATTGCGGGCAAAGCTGTCCTGGGAGCGGGACGGAGTCAGAGAGCCGTCGCTCTCCATGACCAGTACCATCTGCGCAGTGGCGGGACCCGCGAGATACCAGAAAAGAAAAAGGCTACTTGCTGCTGCCCTTGTCGCTTGCGGCCAGCTTGTGCGTTGTCCGCTGGCCTTCCTCGAGCGGGACATCAGCATGGGAGAAGCCGATCCCGATGAGGAAGGACACCACGCCCGTGATGGTTTTGAACTCGCGGATCTTGATGTCGTTATAGGTCGTCCGGGTACGGGCCGTGACCAGCAGCTTTTCCACGCCCTCGTCAGAGACGACGCGCATGATCCAGACCCCGTAATAACTCGGGCCCTTCTTGTGTGCCGACTCCTGGCATAGGATTTCAGCGCTATAGCCACTTTCCACGAGTTCGCGGAAACGTGCTTCCGTAACCACATTTGGTGCTTCGATGTCCCAGTTCATGGCCCGGCTCACGCTTTCTTCAAACGCGCAACACCCGGGCATTCCCACTTGAAGCCCAGAGTTACGATAGTATATTATTAACCGCAAGGTATAATGCGGCAGATACGGCTGTATCTCGGTTACTCAAACTCTAGGCACGGCCATTGGCGTCTATCAAGGAAAATAGGGGTTTCAGAAACCTGCGGTTGAGCCGACGGGTGAAGATGCAGGCTGCGGCCTTGCTGATGCTCGCTCCGGTCGCAACCCAGGCCGGATCCTGTCTCGCCCCGGTCCGGCCATTCGTTCCAAGCGATTCGCAGGCCGCCCGGGATTATGCCGACATCATCCGACGGGACTTTGAGGTCTACATCGCGGACATTCAGGACTACTTTCGCTGCCTCGAGCAGGAGCGTGCGCGCGCCTTCGAAGAAGCCCGTGAAGTCAGCCAAGACTATGGTCGGTTTCTCGAACTGGTGGGGGATTGATGGGCGATCGGGTGTGCATCAGGCTTGCACCCCTTGGAAATCAGACGCCGATAACACCCTCAAATATCTACTTTTTAGATAACAGATTTCATCCGCTAGCGACGTCACAAAAGGTATGTGACGCGTGTCGAAAACAATCTGGAGTACCGGGCATCTGGCCCTTTGCAAGTCTTTGGTCGAGGCCCGAAAACACGCGGGTCTGGGGCAGAAAGACTTGGCGGACAGGCTCGACTGTCATCAGTCGCTCGTGGCGCGCATTGAAAGTGGCCAGCGACGGATCGACGTTGTCGAGTTCATCGTATTGTCCCGGGCGCTTGGCTTCAACTTATCGGAGGTTCTGGCGATCGTCGAAGCCGCCACGGAGCCCGACCACAAGATTTGAGAACAATGCAATTTTGGGACGCTCCGCTTCGTGCGTCCCCATGTGAAGTGAGCTCCTCCAGGAAGAGCAGTTAGCCAACATTCCCCAAGCGCGGCATGCGGTGCAGGCGAGCACCGCAGCTCGTCACGCTGCAAAATCAGAGCCTCAGTGCAGGAAGTCAGTAAACAGTGAACGATGATAAAGGTGAGGGCGTCGCGATCGCCAATCTGATCGGGACAGACGGGTGCAGCGTGGTTGGTTGGGTGTATCGCTGGACTACAGGCGGGCATGCGGTGATGTGGGACGTCCACGGGCCCCAGCCGGTGTCGGAAATCCGGCCGGATCTCACTGCGGAACAGAAACAGGAAATTGACTTCGACGCGCTCACGGAGATCGGAAGAGACGGGGGCGGGTGAGGTGAGAACCTGCACTGAATGCCGAAATGCCAATTTGCTTGTGGACCGCGACTGATACGCGGTGCCGTCGTACAAGTCAAAGAAGCCGAGTTCCATTGCAAGCCAATGCGGTGGCAGGTCAGTAGTTCACCTGCTCAAAGCCGTAGTTGCCCTCGTAGTCGCGCCAATCGACGAACACGGATCGATGATAGATACCGGGGCAATTCTGGCCCCAGCGTTCGAGGCCGATATGAGCGGAAGGTAGGGCGCTGATAGAAGACCTCTGCCAAGCGAAGTCGCCTTGGGTTCCGTATGTGCCGAGGACCACGGTGGCGCTACGATTGCAGTCGCCGTCACGTCCGGATTCGTGCTGTCGCGCATACCGGACATCAAAGACGCGGATTGATCGTACGAAGTTGAACTCAGGTCCGCTGATATCGATGTCCGCGCGATCTTGAACGAGCCGGAGGGCCTGGTCGGCGGAAACAAGGTAATCTGGGGCCTCTGGGGTGCGCCAAGCAGCCGCAATAAGGTCAGCGGTATCGTTCGCTGGAAAGGATTGTCGCGGTCCTGTGCTGTTGTTTTGGAAGAACGCTTCAAAGATGCGGTCTGCGCTGTTTGATGAAGGAGAGGTTTCATAGGACGCGCCCATGGGACAGCGCCAGATCTGAAGCGGCGGTTCGACCGGCCAGGGCGTAATCCGCCGGATGAATTCGGCGCGGGCTCTGGCGCACGGCACGGATGCAGGCCAGCCACCAGACAGGCATAGGAGGATCGCGCAATCGATCGGATATGTCTGCGCGCGGGCGGGCATCGGCATCGAAGTACTTGTCACAGTCAAAGCGACTGCGACCGAGGGGAGGAGTTTCTTAAGTAGGTGAAGCATGCTGACGGCTCTCTGGAACTAGGCTCAGCATACATACGATAATATACTATCGCAACACTAAGTATAAAGCCGCATAATGAAGTTTATGTAAATAAATGATGGTCGCAGAGAAAGTCGACTGTTGTCTCCCGACATGCCAACCTGCTCACATGCAACGGTTCTTCTCAACCAAGATGCCGGGCGTGAATTTTGTAATGAACGTCTTGGTCTTCAGCCTAATCGGTCTCCTGCCGGTCTTGCTCGTTTATGTCATGCGTGCGCCTGGATTTGCTTCGGCATTGATGGACGGTGGACCGGCGCTATCACGATTTCTCAGGCAGGTTCTGACGAATGGCCTACCGGTCATCTTTATCGTCAACTACGTCGGCTTCTTCCTGTTTGCGATGTTGAAGGCGAAAGACACCAATAGCCGTGATCCGGCGGTATTCATTCTCTTCGATGTGATAACTCGCGTCGCTCTTTTTCTCGTTCTCCACGCCTTCATTTACGTGCTTTCCGCCAGTTGGTTCGGCTCTTTTGGAGGCAGTCGGGCGACGGCTCTTTCAGTGGTTGCGCCCACACTGGCGCGGTCAGCACTCTTTGAAAACATATCCGGAGTCTACCTGTACGCCACTTTGGTAAGTGCACTGCCGCTCTATGTTACGGCAGCCGGAAAGTCGGCAATCCTGAGACCAATCTTTGATCTCTTCCCAAAGAAAATGGGCGCGGTTTCGGTTGCTCTCCTTGCTTTTTTGTCGGCCGCTGTGTGTCTGACGGCTACTGCAGCCGTCATCCTGCGTCTCCTGAGCTAGACTGCCGTCACGCTCTCATCTGAGCGGGACGCGCGCCAAGCTTTGGCAAGAGCCAGGATCCAGAGCCCTGCAAGAACGAAACTCCAAAGCGCGTTCCAACTCGCCATCGACAGGCTCAGAAATTCCCACGCGACTTCGTCACACATCACCAAGGTTGATGGAGCGGATGATGCGGAGGGCAAAAGGTCCGAAGCTAACAAGTTCGACATATCAAGACCAGAGCCGGTGCACGCCGTCGGACCTTCCCACCAACCTCGTTCGACGCCGGTATGGAACATCCCGATACCCGCTGTCACGAACGCGGCGGCAGCGCCTGCCATCAGTAGCAGTAAGATGGGCAAACCAACCATGAGGAGCACGCCGATAGCGATGGCGATCGCGTGAGGGTATCGCTGCCAAATGCACATCGCGCATGGTGCGTAGCCCGCTGCCTGAAACAAGAAGGCAGCCAGCAAAAGAACGGCCGATCCGCCGGCAGCGATCAAACCAAGTTGTTTCGAAGACAGCCGCATTCACTTTCCTTTCGCCTACACGCAGCTCGGCGGTCGAACTCGGTGTACCTCTCCAAATACGCGCCGCAGTTGCCGATTTCTCGGCAACTGCGCATTCATGATCAGTTCGGCATTATGGCCCCGATTGCGTACATGCCATCCTCGCCCTTGACGAGCATCAGGGTCACCTCGTCACCATCGGTCACCTCGCCCATCATCTGCGCGTTTTCCAGAACCGTCATATCCATCGTCATTGCAGGCCAGCCGATCTCGGGAATCGGGTCATGGCTCACGTTGGCCGTGCCGTCGCCGATGGAATTGATCACGGCCTTTGCGTGAACTGCGCCCTCCATTTGTTCGGCGGACATCGGCATGTCCGAATGATCCATATTGTGGTTCATTTGTGCGATAGCCCCTGTCGCGGACAGGGTCAGAAGTGCGAGACTTGCAGTCAGTATCTTCATGAGAAGCTCCATTCTTGAGGTTTGTGCGTTCGATTATTCGGCAGGCAGTGCTGCATCGACGGGCTGCTGAATTGGGGACGTGATTTCGCGGTTAACGCGTTTCAGCGCGAGCCGTTTCCAAATCACGAATATGGAAGGAATGACAAAAAGCGTCAGCAGGGTCGCTGTCACCATACCGCCGATCATCGGTGCAGCGATGCGTTGCATGATCTCCGAGCCGGTGCCGGTGCCATACATGATCGGTATCAGCGCCGCGAAGATGGTGGCCACGGTCATGACTTTGGGTCTCACCCGAAGAACAGCTCCCTCAAAGACGGCCTCCTCGATATCGTCTTGTGTCAGCTTGCGGCCTTCGGATTGACCGAGTTTGCGTCGCTTTTCCCAGGCGAGATTGAGATAAAGCAGCATGACGATAGCTGTTTCGACGGCCACGCCGGCCAGGGCAATGAAGCCGACAAGGACGGCGATCGAAATGTCGAAGCTGAGATACCACAGAAACCAGACACCGCCTGCCAACGCGACAGGAAGCGCGGCGAGAATGATGCCAACTTCGATCACCCTATTGAACGCCATGAACAACATCAGCGTGATGATCATAAGCGTGGCGGGGGCGACGATCGCCAGCCGGTCCTGCATCCGCTCGATGTACTCATACTGCCCGGACCATGTCAGAGAATATCCGGGCGGTAGACGCACCTGATCGGCCACGACCCTCTGCGCCTCGGCGACATATCCGCCGAGGTCTCGTCCTGCGATATCGATAAACACGAACCCCGTGCGCCGAGCGTTCTCTGATCGGATCATGCCCGGACCATCCACAATTCGAACATCGGCCAAGGCGGTCAGCGGCACATGAGCCCCCGATGGGGTGACAACGGGCAAGTTTTCGAGGCGTTCGGGGCTGTCGCGCCACGCCTGCGGATAGCGCAGGTTAATCGGAAAGCGCTCCAGCCCTTCAACGGATTCCGATACCTGCATCCCACCGATGGCGGTTTGCACCACATCCTGAACATCCCGCACGCTCATCATGTATCGCGCTGCGGCGTCGCGCTTGACGTCGATTTCTATGAAGCGCCCGCCTACCGGACGCTCCGCATAGGCGGAGGCAGTTCCCTCGATATCCGACACGGCTCGTTCCACTTCGATCCCGATGTCTGTGATGACGTTCAGATCAGCACCCGAAATCTTGACACCAACCGGCGTTCGTATCCCGGTGGCAAGCATGTCGATCCGGTTCTTGATCGGCTGGATCCAGACATTGGTCACGCCAGGGATCTGCACAGCCCGATCAAGCTCATCGCGAATTTTTTCCATGGTCATGCCAGGGCGCCACTCAGCTTCTGGTTTGAGCTGGATCGTGGTTTCCACCATCGTGAGTGGTGCAGGATCGGTCGCTGTCTCTGCGCGCCCCACTTTGCCGTGCACAGTTTCGACCTCTGGGATTGTAGCGATCAGGCGATTGGTCTGCTGCAGGACCTCGCGCGCCTTACCGATCGACACGCCCGGGTAGAAGCTTGGCATGTAAAGGAAGTCGCCCTCATTCAGCTCGGGCATGAACTCGGACCCGAGCCGTTGGTACGGATACCACATTGAAGCCACGAGGGCGCCGGCAAGCAAGGTTGTCGCCCACGGCCAGGCGATGGCTGCGTCGAGAAAGGGACGATACAGGAAGACCACCAATCGGTTCAGTGGGTTTTTGCGCTCGGGCAAAATCCGGCCCCGGACAAAGTAACCCATCAAGACCGGAACCAGTGTGATCGATAGGATCGCGGCGGCGGCCATCGCGTAGGTCTTTGTATAGGCCAGCGGGGCAAAAAGCCTGCCCTCCTGATTTTCCAGCACAAAGACAGGCAGAAAGCTGACCGTGATGATTGCCAAGGAGTAAAAGAGGGCCGGACCGACCTCAGAGGCGCATTCCTGCACGATCCTCCACCTGTTTTCTGCGGTAAGCTTCTCCTTCTCCAGCCGCCTGTGCATCGCCTCGATCATCACGATCGACGCATCGACCATGGCTCCAATGGCAATCGCTATGCCGCCAAGCGACATGATGTTCGCATTCACACCCTGCGCTTTCATCAGAATGAAGGCAGCGAAGATTCCGAGGGGCAACGACAGAAGGATCACCAGTGATGAGCGCAGATGCAGCAGAAAGGCCGCACAGACGAGGACGACGACAACGAATTCCTGCGTCAGCTTCTTCTTGAGATTGTCGATTGCGCGTTCGATCACGCCGGACCGGTCATAGGTCGTGATAATCTCGACACCTTCCGGCAGGTTCGGCCGCAACTCTTCGATGCGGGCCTCCACCGCTTTGATGGTCGCAAGGGCATTGCCACCCCATCGCATGATGACCACGCCGCCAACGGCATCGCCTTGCCCGTCAAACTCTCCGACGCCGCGGCGCAATTCCGGTCCTAGGCGAATGTCAGCAACGTCGCCGAGGGTCAGAGCAGCTCCACGCTCGTTGATCATTAGGGGGGCGCTGGATAGATCAGAAAGCTCATCGATGTATCCGGACGAGCGGATCATGAATTCTGCTTCGCCCATCTCGATCACGCTTCCGCCGGTCTCTCGATTGGCCGCTTGTATCGCGTTCCTGAGTTGTGTCAGCGTGATATCGTAGGCCCGCAATTTGTTCGGATCGACGACGACCTGATACTGTTTGACCATGCCGCCAATTGTTGCCACTTCAGACACACCGTCGACAGCCTGCAGTTCGTATTTCAGAAACCAGTCCTGCAGCGTTCTCAGTTGCGCGAGATCGTGTGTGCCGGTTCTGTCGATCAACGCATATTGGTAGATCCACCCGACCCCGGTGGCATCCGGGCCAAGCTGAGGGGACACTCCGTCCGGCAAGCTCCCGGTGATCTGCCCAAGATATTCGAGGACGCGGGATCTTGCCCAATACAGGTCCGTGCCATCTTCGAAAACGACATAGACAAAACTGTCACCAAAGAAGGAAAAGCCGCGTACATCCTGTGCGCCAGGTACCGCCAGCAACGATGTGGCGAGCGGATAGGTGATCTGGTTTTCGACCACTTGCGGCGCCTGCCCCGGATAAGGGGTGCGGACGATCACCTGCACATCGGACAGGTCCGGTATCGCATCGACCGGTGTCTCGCGGATGGCCCAGATGCCTGCGACACCCATCATGACGGCAAGGACCAGAATAACAAACCTATTGGCCAGCGAGGCGCGGATGATCGCCGGGATCACTGGGTAACCCTCCCGTCACGGACAACATCGATCAATGTCATCGAGAAATCCGGGTTGCGCCGCAGGATGAGCGTGACGTCCGTTCCCACTGTGAGTTGGGAAATCTCGAGCTCCTCAGCCAAGGGAAAATCCATCGTCATTCCGGGCATGCCGATATCGGTCATCGGCCCATGGGTGATGTTCGCCGTCCGTGATTGAGCATCGATGGAGTTGATTTGACCTGAAACCTGCATGGGCGGTGCCACAGGTTCGGCCGCTGCCAGCACCATGTTCATGCCGTCCGGGCGCGCGAAAGTGAGCACCATCTCCACATCTGTCATCAAAGCGGCAGCGTCGAGTGACGGATCAATATCAAAGGCCATGGTCATGCCAGGCATGCCGATATCGGTCATCGGTCCATGGGTGATCGTGGCCTTTGAGGCGTCTGTATCGACACTATCGATCGTGCCTGAGACCACGATGGGCGGTGCCGCAGCTGCCTCAAGCTCGACATCAGACAAGATCATGTTCAAGCCATCCGGCCGTGCAAATGTGAGGGTCATTTGGACGCCGGTTTTCAGCGATGCCATGTCCAAGCCCGGATCGATGGGGAAATCCATGGTCATGCCTGGCATTCCGATCTCAGCCATGGGCCCGTGGGTGATCGTTGCGGTTCCGGAATGCAGATCGAGGTCGTCGATGGTGCCGGACACCATGATCGGCGCCGCGGCATTTGTTTCAGCCGCTTCCACCTCTTCGGGATCGGCGCCCTCGGCGCGGACCGCGACTACGGAGAAAAGGCCGCCATCACCTGCCGTGAGATCGAATTCGATCGGCGCATCGAGGGGCACGGTCTCGAGATCAACCCCCAACACCGGCAGGTCCATCGTCATTGCGGGCCAGCCAAGCTCTGGGATCGGGCCGTGCTCCAGCGTTAGCTTGCCATCCGACGTCACCGCGCGTGCAATCCCAGTGCCGGTACCGGCAATTCCATCATCTGGCGCAAGTTCGGTGAGGCTCAGGAGTCCATCGGCGCCACGGGCCACGAGAAACGCGACTGCCTCCCCCTCCTTTAGCCGATCCAGGGGAACATCGGCTCTCACCGGGAAGTCGGATGTCATCGCTGGCCAGTCAAGGCTTTCCAGGGCATCATGCTGCACGGTTGCCACCCGATTCTCAGGATCGAGAGCAACGAGAACACCGCTGCCCCGCGCCGGGTCGGCATCCGTTGGCGCCATGCGCGTGAAGCCTGCGCTCAAAGCGCTTTCGCTGTCGATCAGGAACTGTGCGGAGGCAACGACCTCTTCACCCGGACCCAGGCCCTGAAGAATTTCTGTCCGCCCTCCTTCTCCGAAACTGTCCCGGAGACCGGCAGTCACCAATCTCGGTCGGAAGGTCCCCTCCCCTGTTTTCAGGATGACGCGCTCAGCCGACCCTGTCCGTATTACGGCCTCAGATGGCACTGTCAGGACCGTCCGGCTTTCGTTGGGCCTGAGACTGACACTTCCGAACATTCCGGGGCGGAGCACGCCATCGGAATTGTCAAACCTCAGTCGAACAGGAAGCGTTCGTGTTTGGGGATCGAGTTCAGGATAGATGTAGTCGATGTCGCCTTCAAACACGCGCCCTGGCAAGTGTTCGAACCGAGCGATGGCCCGCATATCCTCAGACAGCCGGGCAATATCACGTTCAAAGACATCTACAATGAGCCAGACCTTCGACAAGTCAGCGACGGAGAAGGCAAGCGTTCCAGGTTGCAAATACATGCCATCGGCCGCATTCAGGGCGATGACCACGCCGTTCTGTGGTGCTTCGATCTCGATGTTGCGAACCAATTCGCCGCCCGCCTCGATCTCCGCAACCTGGCGGGCGGACATACCGTGGCTCATCAGCTTGTTGCGCGCCGCATCCAGAATGCGGGGGTCACCATCTTCGACAGCGCGAACAAGATCACCCGTCGCGGCTGCGATGAGTGGAGAAAAGAGCTCGAAAAGAACCTGCCCCCCGGCAACGCGGTCTCCGACCGCTCGGACCTTAAGCCTTTCGACCCAACCTTCTACCCGCGTATGCACATGACTGGTCAGATGTTCGTCATACCCCACGAAACCCACAGTCTCGATCCGAGGCTGCACTTCACTCATGCGGGCGACCGCCGTGCGTACGCCGATTGCGTTGATTTCGGCCGCGTTCAGTGTGACCTCGGCAGGATCACCAGATGGTTCCTGTCCGGCATAGACTGGAATAAGATCCATCCCCATGGGCGACTTGCCCGGTCCTGGTTGACGGAAATTTGGGTCCATGGGCGCAACCCAATAGAGAATCTCGGGGCCTTCAGATCCGCCTTGCACCGCTGGATTCAGGTACAACCGCTCAACGTAAACCCCACCGCCAAGGCCAGCTGCCAAGGCAAGAACTGAAAGTGCCGCGTATCTTCCACGCATAAATATCGTCTCCTGACGGCTGCATTGGATGCAGCGATCGATTGGTCAAACAGCCCGCATATGCGGGCACCGAAACGTCAGGAGTGTCGGGGCGGGCGATCGGGCACGAGGGGCTCACGGGATACATGAGCCCTGGAGAATGCGGCCCGTGTTGGCGCCGTAAACGCGGTTTCTTCAGACCGATGATCCAGATGTTGCTGGTAGTCCATGACACAGCAAAGACCGGTGTGGCACCCGTCGCCGTGTCCTGCGTGAGCGTCCGTTTGCCGCTCGCCATTGTTTTCGGGGTGGTGCGCGTGAATGTGGTTGGACACTTCTCCCACAGAAGCGATGTACAGGCCGCGCTCCACGCCGCTGATCTCTCCATCAAACGGCATTGCCTGCGTTCCGACGACGGTGATCGTCAGACACACACAGGCAAGACATGCCGATCGCAGGAAAAAGAACGCGTTCCAAACCATATGCGAGAAATAGCGCTCTTCAGAAGTTGCGGCAATTGGAGCGGGGCTGAAAGATTGTATCAGTTTGTAAAGTTGACCTTTTCCAAGGCTTCACACTACGAACTTAAGGGGACACGGTGAGATCAGGCTTCAGATGGATTCCAAGAAACGGTCAACGCTTCTGACGATCGGTGCGATCATCGCAGGGTACGCCGCCCTGCGCACAGTTCCCTCATTGTTGCCGGAAAAACTGGAATTGCAGGCACTCGATAGACCAGAAGGATTTCGTAAGTTCGTTGCGGGTGAGACGTCAGGCGGCTTCGATCCTTTCGTAGGCCTGGGCACGGCGGACAGCACCGAAGTGGCGGCGCAGAAAGCCGCAGCCTTGGAGCGCGTCTCCGATAATATTTGCTCGGCCCTTTATGGTGGTCTGACTCCCACGCCTACGCAGGTCCCGATGGCGTCGTTCTCGGACTACTATTGCCCCTTTTGCCGCGTGCAAACCAAACGGTTGGCCGACATGACGAGCGAGATGCCAGACAAGATCGCAGTGGCTTGGCATGAATTGCCGCTCCTCGGCGACAGCTCAAATCTTGCGGCCAAGGCAGCTCTGGCGGCGAAACGGCAAAATGCCTATGTCGCCTTTCATGAACGGCTGATGAAATCCCCTTTCCAGGCAACGCCAGAATATCTCTCGCGCCTCGCCACTGATCTTGGCGTCGATGGCAGCCAATTGATCACCGACATGGAGAGTGCCGAGATCACGCGCGAGCTGGAAGACAGTGCAGCGCTTGCACGCGTGTTCGCCTTTGTCGGCACGCCGGCCCTCGTGATCGGCCGCACTGTCGTCCAAGGTCAGATCAGCGACAAAATGGTTCGGGAAATCATCGAGTTGGAGCGCGAAGAGGGTTGGCAGAATGTTTGTAAGGCTGCTTAGGCTGCAAGGCTCGCCCCGGGAAGTCCTGGCGTTTCTCGTCAATCGACTGTGGAGGCAACATGGATAGGCGGTGCTTCATCCTGCTTGCATCGACATGGGTCATGGGGCCGCAGGTCGTTGCGGCCGCCACGCGCGAGATCTGGTCGGCTGCCGAGACGGCCGACGCATTGGCGCAGAACAGGATTTCCCTGATTGATGTTCGATCGCGCCCCGAATGGGTGGAAACGGGCGTCGCGAAAGCCGCATGGCCGATCAGTATGCACGAACCCGTGTTCGAGCAGCGCTTGTTCGCCGCACGCGATTTTTCAGGCGAGAAACCCATTGCGCTGATCTGCGCCACCGGGGGGCGCAGCGGCCGTCTTTTGAGCGCCTTGAAACGAGCCGACTACACGGGCTTCATCGATGTCTCGGAAGGCATGCTGGGATCACAGAAGGGGCCAGGCTGGATCGCACGCGGATTGCCCGTGACGGATCTGGAGGCGGCCTTGGCCAGCCTGCCTGGCGTACTGCGTTGACTGCATGCACACCCAAATGACGGTCCGAGTTTTTCACCTCGGGGCTTGGCTTCTGCTCATCCTTATCGGTTGCGTGGGCATCTTCCTATCCGATGCCGCCAACGCTGCCGAATCCGAGAGCTTTTCAAACCCCGCCGTCACGGCGCGTCTGATCTCGGCCGAAGACGGGATTGCGCCGGATGCCGCCTCCGTCTCACTTGGGTTGGCCTTGGAGTACGGCGAGGGCTGGAAGGGATACTGGCGCACCCCCGGCGAGGTTGGCTTGGCACCGGAGATCAACTGGTCGGGTTCGACCAACCTGAAATCCGCCGAGCTACTCTGGCCCGCGCCGGAACGGTTCGAGGCCTTCGGGATCGAAAACTTCGGCTATTCCGGTCAGGTTGTCTTGCCGATCCGCGCGAGACTTGAGGACGACGGCCACCCTCTGGAACTGCGTGCCCGCGTGTCCTTGCTGACATGTTCGACTGTCTGTGTGCCCCATGACTTCGAACTTTCACTCGCCCTGCCACAAGGCATCGGGATCGATACAAACTCGGCTCGCCAAATTGCTACTTATGCCGATCGCGTTCCCGCGGTACCCGAGAACAGCGACATCAGGATATCGGTCACGGCCCTCGATGCGCGCGACTCGGCTCTCATCGTTGTGGCAACGAGCGACACACCGTTCGGTGAGGTCGACGTGTTCCCGGAATTCGGACCCCTTGTGACCTTTGGCAAACCAGATATCCGGTTGGATCGCGATAGAACGGAACTCTGGGCACAAATACCGATCAACGCCTGGACCGAAGAGCATGCAGAGCCTTCGGTGACGATCACAGACACCGCACGTGCAATCACGGCGCCGATCACGCTTACCTCAGATCCCCCTGCCCCACCGTTTTCAAGCGCGAACCCTCGAACGAGTGTGCTGAAGGTCGTGGCGGTGGCCGCCATCGCCTTTCTCGGTGGTCTGATCCTGAATGTCATGCCCTGCGTGTTACCCGTTTTATCGATCAAGCTCACATCCGTTTTGAAGGCAACCGGTCAAACCCGGCAGATGACGCGCAACGGATTCCTGTTTTCAGCCTTGGGGGTACTGACATTTGTCTGGGCGCTTGCGGCTGCCTTAGTGTTTCTTCAATGGATCGGAGTATCCGTCGGCTGGGGTATACAATTCCAAAATCCGGTCTTCGTGACGCTGATGTTCATGGTCATCGTCGTCTTTGCCGCCAATCTCTTCGGTGCATTCGAGATAACCCTGCCCGCGGCCCTTCAAGACCGCCTGGGTGCCAGCAATGCCAGAGCCGGGTACATCTCAGACTTTGGCACCGGACTGCTTGCGGCCATCCTCGCTACGCCGTGTTCCGCCCCGTTCCTCGGCACCGCGATCACCTTTGCGCTCGCGGGTACACAACTGGACGTGATAGTGATATTCACGGCGCTCGGTCTTGGACTGGCCCTCCCCTACCTGGTCATTGCCGCACGTCCCGAGTTGGTCACGCGACTGCCCCGGCCCGGGCGATGGATGCTTCTGGTCAGGATCCTTCTTGGCGGTCTGTTGCTGGCAACAGCCGCATGGCTCTTGTTCGTTCTTGTCGGCGTGACGGGTGGGCGTGCAGCTGCCTTCATCTCGGCACTCACAGCTGTGTTCATTGTCGCCGCATCAATCCCACAGGCAAACCAATGGGTACGGCGTGCGGTTCTCAGCGCCTGTGTTTTTCTGGCGATTTTCGGGGCAGGTCTCACCTCAACCCCTGACCGCACCACAGCAGGGGTTGATGCGACGTCCCACTGGCAGGATTTCGAACCCCTCGGCATCGCGCGCCGCGTCTCTGAAGGCGAGACGGTGTTCGTCGATGTGACCGCGGATTGGTGTCTGACCTGCAAAGCCAACAAGTCTCTCGTGCTTGACAGGGATCCAGTGCGTGCGCGGTTGCGCGGCGGTTCCGTGATCGCCATGCAGGCGGATTGGACCCGCCCGGATGACAACATCGCGCGGTTTCTCGAGCGATATGACCGCTACGGCATTCCGTTCAATATCGTCTTCGGGCCAGGGTCGCCTTCCGGCATCGCTCTCCCGGAAATTTTGACGCCACAGGCAGTTCTTGACGCTCTCGACACAGCGTCTGTTCGAAGTGTCGCGTCGGAGTAACGCGCTTAATCGAGCTGAAGATCGGAAATCGACGCAACGATTCTGCCCTTGGTATCATCGCTTTCGGCCGACACGGCCAATCCAATCAGGGCACCCGGCTCGATCCCGAACGCAGTGCGATGATCTGATGCGAGATCGACCTGCTCACGATACTGCCCGATCTCTGAAGGGCGCAGGACTTTGCTGCGCAACCGGGGCGAATAGGGGCTGGGCAATATCGCATTGGTCGGGTGCGCACCGCCCCACACGTAGATCAGGGCGCGTGCGCTGTCCTCTTGAAGAATGCGCCGCGCGCTCTTTCCGCTCAGAGCGTCCACCCTCTCCGGATCGACGAACACGAAGTAGATCGCCAGATTTCTGTCGTCACCACCTTTGATCGTAAGATCGGTCGGTCGGACACCCTCGTGGACCCGCCAGACCCAACGCGCAGATTCAACCGAACGATTGAGGTCCTTAACGGGGCGCCAGAGCAACGAGACCGTACCGTCCGAAACGATGTCCAACTGGCGTCCCCGTTGACCAAAATCGTTCGAGAAAAGGCGCAAGAAGCCCTGCTTTTTCCAGCTGCCGTCAAAAGAAATGACCTCGTTGGCGATGCCCGCGGCTGGTGTAAACACGGCGCATGTCAGCAAGGTCAGGACTTTGGCGACATGGACCATTGCTCGTCCTATATCCAACCGAGTGCGCGCGCGGGCATCCAGACCCCCATAAAGATCATCATCAGATTTTCGGTCAGCGACACAAATCCCAGTGGCACGTTCGACCCGCCACCAACGCAAGCGCATTTCAATTCTCGCCCGTCGATATAGACCGCCTTGAACACGGAAACCGCCCCGATGGTCCCGATCACGAGGGCAATTGGGGCGCTGATCCACACTAGTGCGCCCGCGACCATGAGAACGCCCGCGATGGCTTCACCAAAGGGATAGATGTAGCCGTAACGCACCCAGCGTTGCGCGAGCAGATCGTAGTTCAGGAACATCGTCGAGAAGCCTTCGATATCCTTCAGCTTCTGGACGGCAAGGAAGCACATGGAGATCGCGATAAACCACTCGAAAGCACGGAGCGTACGTATCGACCCAGAGAACGCCCAGCTGAGACCCAGGGCCATCAGAAACGACACCGAGAAGATCGCGATGACCGGCTGATAGGTTGTCTCGTCCGCGTCCTTAACCTCTTTCCCGAAGTGCTCGCGCAAGGCGTCATAGCCGCCGATGCGCGTACCGCCGATGAAGGTCTGGGGTGTTGTCGATACGTCGTGTTCCGCCTTGAACGCGTCCGTCTCTTCGCGCGTCGTCAGATGATGATCTTCGACCTCATACCCTTCGCGCTCCAAGAGATCTTTCGATTTTAATCCATAGGGGCAGAGGTGGTCTTCCATGACCATGCGATAAAGAACAGCCTTTCCTGCGGCCTGGTTGGTATCTTTCGGCATCATGTCCTCCATTGGTCTAGCCGTTGCAGGTCCAGTAGCCCATGGAGCCAACCGCGAGCGGGGTTTCACCGGTCAATTCGAACAGAAGGGTAGAGCCTTCTCCATTGTCAGCATCGCTCATCGCGACGGTCATCTGGCCACCATCGGCCATCAGAACACCTCCAGAGGCCACACTGCCGGTCGCTTCGAATTGCACCAGCGACCCGGAGACCTTCGCGATTCCCTGCCCGTTTCCATCGGTCGCCAATATGGGGTCGGCGTTGACGGCGCGAACGAACGTACACATCGGCTCGGTGCCGAGCCCGCTTTCGATCTCCGCGTCCGAAAGAGGAGCAGGACGGATGCCTGCAATGACCGGCGTCGAGATTGCCTGCGTCAGGCTTGCCACGCTTGCAGGTCCATCGGATTTACCCAATGGCCATTCTGGCCCAGCTTCACCATTTGCCTCGATGTCGGCGAGCAGGAAGCGCATCTCCGCAATTTCCCGATCTTGGGCCACGACAATTTCTTCAGCAAGCGCTTTGACGCGCGGGTCAGTGATTTCCGCCCTCTTGCTGGTCATGATTGCAATCGAATGGTGCGGGATCATGGCACTCATCCAACTTTCATCCTGCACGGTTTCTTGGCCGCGGACGAGCCAGAGAGCGCCGGCGAACAGGACTGCCGAGCCTGCGAGAATGGCGACATTGGCGGCGAGGTTTTTGTACATGCCCCACATAAACAGGAGCATCACGACTGCCATCGTCGCACCCATGACAAAGGTCATATAGAACCGTGTCTCGCTCCAATAGACATGCTCAATGGCATAGGTGTTCAGATACATCAGGCCGAACATAATAGCGGTCGACGTTCCAACCATCGCGAGGAAGCGCCCGTAAGAAGACTTGCCGTGACTGTCCGATTTCGCGGAATCGGCTGTGCGGCTGTCGTGATTTAATATTGCTGAATCTGACATGTGAACTCCTTTCGCTTTTCTCTCAAACAAGATTCCAGCGCTGGAGGGTTCCGAAATAGAACGCGTTTTCAGCGGATGTTCTTCAGGTCACCAGAAAGATCCTTCAAGATCGGGCAATCCGGTCGGTGGTCTCCGCGGCAGGCCTCGACGAGATGGGACAAGGTCTCGCGCATGTCCTGAAGCTGCGCGATCTTGTCGTCGATTGCGCTCAGGTGCTCTTCGGCGATGGCCTTCACCTGAGCGCTCGCCCGCGTTTCATCCTCATAGAGATTCAAGAGATTGCGGCAATCCTCGATCGAGAACCCGAGCGCGCGCGCGCGACCCAGAAACGCAAGCTTGTGCAGATCGGTCTCGCGGAATGCGCGGTATCCGTTGCCGCTGCGCTGCGGCCTGACCAGGCCGATATCCTCGTAGTAGCGGATGGTTTTGGGCGGGATGCCAGACCGCTCTGCAACTTCTCCAATGTTCACGACACGATCCTCCTATTCCGCGGGTTGGGTCTGTGCACTGATCCGTGGTGCGGTGATGTCTCTGTCTTCACGCAAGGCCGGCGCGATGCGGCGCAGACGCAGGGCGTTTGTCAGAACCGATACCGACGACAGGGCCATAGCACCCGCCGCGAAGACCGGGGAAAGAAGCAAACCAAAGGCCGGATAGAGAACCCCGGCAGCGACCGGGATCAGCGCGACATTGTACCCGAAGGCCCAGACGAGGTTCTGGCGAATGTTCGACATGGTGCGCCTGGAAACCTCAACCGCATTCACCACGCCGCGCAGATCGCCTGACATCAAGACCACATCGGCGGATTCGATAGCGACATCGGTTCCGGTGCCGATGGCGATGCCGACATCCGCATGGGCCAGGGCCGGTGCATCATTGATGCCGTCGCCGACGAAAGCAATCATTCGGTCTCCCGCGCGCAGATCGTCGAGCGCTGCGACCTTGCCATCCGGCAGGACACCCGCGATCACGTGGTCGATTCCGGTTTCGCGCGCGATGGCCTCCGCCGTCTCGCGTTTGTCTCCGGTGATCATCGCAACCTTGAAACCGCGCGCGTGCAGGGCTGCAATGGCTTCCTGGCTGGCGGGTTTCACGGGGTCCGCCACGGCGATCACTGCGGCCAGTTTGCCGTCGATCGCCGCATAAAGCGCTGTCCGGCCCCGCCCTGCCAGCTCGGCTTCCGTTTCGACCAAGGCGGCGATTTCGATCCCTTCGCGGGACATATAACGGTCCGCGCCGACCATCACCTCCTGACCTTCGACAGTCGCGGCGACGCCGTAACCGGTGATCGACCGGAAGCCCGTGGCATTCGGAACGGCGATCCCTTCGGCCCGCGCGCCGCGGACAATGGCTTCGGCGATGGGATGCTCAGACTGGGCCTCCACAGCGGCGATCAGGCTCAGCACTTTGTCTCGGTCGAAACCGTCGGTAGTGACCAGATCGGTCAGCGACGGCTGGCCTTCGGTGACAGTCCCCGTCTTGTCGAGTGCGATGACATCGACTTCGGACAAGGCTTGGAGCGCATCCCCCTTGCGGAACAAGACTCCCATCTCTGCGGCGCGCCCGGTGCCCACCATGATCGACGTGGGTGTGGCCAAGCCCATGGCGCAAGGACAGGCGATGATCAGAACCGAGACGCCGGCCACCAGCGCAAAGGTCAAAGCCGGGTCCGGTCCGACAAGCAACCAGATCACAACCGTGAGTGCCGCGAGCACCATGACGGCAGGCACGAACCACAGGGTCACGCGGTCAACTAGGCCCTGGATGGGCAGCTTGGCACCTTGAGCCTCTTCGACCATGCGGATGATCTGCGCGAGTGTGGTATCTGAACCAACCCGTGCGGCCTTAAACGTCAGGCTTCCAGTGCCGTTGACAGTCCCGCCAGTGACAGCGGCACCAGCGGTTTTCTGCACGGGCACGGGCTCTCCGGTAATCATGCTCTCATCGACATTACTCGACCCCTCGGTCACCTCGCCATCCACGGGGATCCGTTCACCCGGTCGGACAAGGATCACATCGCCGACAGCGAGTGCGTCGACATCGACCTCCGCCGTTTCACCGCCCCGAATGACGCGCGCGGTGCGGACCTGCAGGCCCAGCAAAGCCTGAATCGCTGCGCCGGTGCGACCCTTCGCGCGTGCCTCAAGCCAGCGCCCAACCAGAATGAGGACGACGATGACCGCAGCTGCCTCAAAGTAAACCGCGCGTACCCCCTCTGGCAGGAGTCCGGGAAGAAAGGTTGCGACCACCGAGTACCCCCAGGCCGCGCCGGTGCCGACGGCAACGAGGCTGTTCATGTCCGGCGCGCCCTTGAAAAGCGCGGGAAACCCCTTGGTGTAGAAATGGCGTCCCGGCCCGAAGAGGACGAGTGTTGCGAGGACGAACTGGATGATCCAAGACGTTTGGAGACCAATCGTCGTCATCACCAAGTGATGAAATGCCGGAATAAGATGGGAGCCCATTTCTAGGATGAAGACCGGGAGCGTTAGAATTGCTGCCAAAAGGACGCTGCGACGCAGTCCGTCGGCTTCTTCTGCCTTGCGTGCGGCGCGAGACTGGCTCGCCTGCGCCTCTGCAATCTCGGCCGGATAACCAATCGCCGCCGATGCCGCCATCAAATCGCCCAAGGACACCGCGCCCTCGAGATACTCGATCGTTGCCGTTTCTGCCGCCAGGTTCACGCTGACGGAAAGCACTCCGGGCACGTCCGCCAGTGCCTTGTCCACCCGTCCGACGCAGGATGCGCAGGACATGGACGCAATGTTCAAAGTGACTTTGGATGTCCGCGCGGGATAACCCAAGGAGGCAAGCGTCTGCGTGGCGTCGGTTAGCCGAGACGGATCATCCAGCGAAAGGCGCGCCGTCTCAGACGCGAGGTTGACGGCGACGTCGGAAACGCCGTCGAGCCCCGCCAAGGCCTTTTCAACACGTCCCACGCAGGATGCACAGGTCATGCCGTCGATGCTGAGCGTTGTTTGGCTGGTGTCGGTCATAGCGTGTTACCTGGATTGTATGGTCTAGGCAGATATAGGGCTTCCAGTCACTGGAAGCTCAAGGGGTCATCGGAGATTTCTTTTGGTGACCGGCACAGCATCAACCTGAAGCATGTCTAACCCCCTGTTTCCAATTGAAATGTATCGATTTGTAAACTTGGCGGACAAGCCACCGGTGCGCTATTCCCCGGTCAGGAGAGTGCCCGATGAAAATGTCAGATCAGGAACAGCAGCCGCAGAATTCAAAAATGATGCACGTCGGCATGTGGGTGTGCTGCGCGGTGATGCTGCTTCCGCTGCTTGTTTTCTTTGCCCGAGGCGGCTCGTTTTTTGGATTGCAGGACATTTTGGGCGTTCTAGCACCAATCGCCCTTTGCCTCGGCGCACATGGCGTGATGTTCTTCTTCATGGGGAAGTCCTGCCATGGAAGCGGCAAGTCATCGGATAGCAACGCACCCGCGCCCTCAAAAGCCCCTTTTCCAACATCGATGGATGCTTGACCTTCCACCCGCTGGAACCCTTAGTTCCTATGAGTGAGAAGAGGATACACCATGAAATTTCACGTCCCAGACATGAGCTGCGGCCATTGCATTGCAGCTATCGAAAAAGCGGTCAAGGCTGCAGACCCGTCCGCAACCATTCGGCCGGATTTGGCTGCACACACGACAGAGATCGACTCGACAGCCTCCTCCTCGGCGGCCCTGCTTCAGGTTCTTGCGGAAGCTGGTTATCCGGCGACCGCTCTGGAAGAAGGTCCGGAGGATTGAAGAGCCGGATAAACACGATCTTGAAGGCGTCGGGCTTGATCTTTAGTGCTTATCTGCTGACCGGATGTTCCACGACACCCGTGGTCGATGCGGACGGTGCCTTCACCGAATTGCCTGAACCACTCGTCGGTCTCGCTGCGCCATACCAGAACCTCAACAAGGTACGGCTTGATCCGAATGACAATTGTTTTTGGTATCTTCACAACGGCCCGGTTGAAGCGACCTGGTTGCCTCTCAGAACGCCACAAGGCAATCCAATCTGCCAGGCGGTGAGCTAGTTCAAGACGCTTTGAGCAACACCAAAATGCCCCATTAGCCCCCGATCGCATCTTCGGGCGGATACAGGTGAGCGGTTTTGCCCGTTTCCACGTTGGGATAGAGATCGTTGATATGTGCCATGATCATGCGCACGCACCCCGAACTCGCCCGACCTCCGATCGAACGCGGCTCAGGCGATCCATGAATACGCAGATAAGTGTCCCGGTTCCCCACGTAGAGATAAAGCGCACGGGATCCCAATGGGTTGGTTGGCCCCGCGTCCATCCCCTCCGCATGCTGTGCATAAAGGTCCGGGTCGCGTTCGATCATGTCGTCCGTTGGACGCCACGTGGGCCACTTGGCTTTACGCCGGATCGTGTAGACACCCGGCTCGTACAATGTCCCGCGTGCGATGGCCACGCCATAGCGCATCGCCGTGCTGCCGTTCGGCTCGATATGATACAAGTAGCGCGCAACGGCATCGACATGGATGTCACCCGGCACGAGGCCCGCCTTTGCCTCCACCCGAACCGGTAGGAACCGCGGATGAACCCCCCACGGATTGGAAGTTGAGGGGTCATAACCCGGAGGTGTGACTTGCGCATCCCAGACATCCCACATCGCGCGCGGGGACGTGGGCGCTGCCGATATCGACGTGGCGAGTGGCGCCGAAAAGAGCATTGCAGACCCTACCACAAAGTGCCGACGCGTCAGTTTGGCCATCAAAATACCTCTTTCACTCGTCTTGACTGTGTCCGTTCGCCAATTGTCAGGAAACTATTGACCTGCGGCGCGTGCCTCCTGCGTAAGACGGATCATCTGATCGGCCTCGATGACCCCCGGAACCAGCGCGTCTCCGATCACAAAGGATGGCGTGCCATTGAAGCCGAGCGCGCGGCTCATCTCCATTGACGCCGCGATATGGGCATCGATCTCAGGTGCCTGCATGTCCCGTCGCAGCTGCGCGATATCCAAACCAATCTCCTGTGCGACCTGGATGACGGACGCTTCCTCGGCCCGGCCTTGCATGCCCATCAACGCCCAGTGAAATTCCTCGTATTTACCCTGCTCTCGCGCGGCCAATGCGGCGCGCGCGGCAAAAACAGAGCCGTCGCCGAGGATCGGCCACTCTCGATAGACCAGCCTCACATTGGGATCTTCGTCCAAGAGCGCTTCAATATGCGGCTTTACCCTACGGCAATAGGGGCAGTTGTAATCGAAGAACTCCACGACCGTGACGTCGCCTTCTGGATTTCCGAGAACCGGTGCGTTCGGGTCGTTCTCGAGGAGATCGCGATTTTCGGAGAGGACACTCGCCGCCGCGGCCGCCTGCCGTTCCTGTTCACGCCGTTCAATGATCTGAACCGCCTCGAGGACGATCTCCGGGTTTTCGCGGATGGCCTCCAGGACCAATTCCTTGACCCGGTCTTCGCTGAGCGCGTCAGCATGAGACGCGAATGGGGCGAGCAAAGTGACGACCAGAGACATCGTCATTGCGATCTTCATGAGAGTTCTCCTAGTTCACCGGCACACCATGGGTGCGCGCGTACTGAATATCCTGTATTTCCTCGGGCCAGGTCGACTTGATGTACCCGAGGATATTCCAGATTTCCTGGTCGGACAGTTGGTCGCCGAATCCGGGCATACCGCTGTCGAACTCCATGCCCTGAGCGGCCATCACCTCTCGGCCCCCAAGCTTTGTGTAGTCGAACAGCACCTGGTCGGCATGATGCCAGGTGTGACCCGTTTCATCATGGGGAGGTGCAGGCAGCCGACCGTCCGCGCCCGGACTCCGCCAGTTGTCCTGACCCTCCAGATTGGCCCCATGGCACGCAGCGCAGGTCTCGGCATAAAGCGCTTCGCCGGCCACGAGATCGACGCTTTCCGGCATCACCACGCTTTGGACATCACCGGCAGACCCGGTCCAGACATAGGCTGCCGCCCCGAGAGCCGCCAGGACACCAATCCCGAGGATGGCAGCCATCGCTCTCATGCCACATTGACCCATGTCATCATGCCGGACGCCGCGTGTGACAGCATATGGCAATGCAGCAACCATTTTCCGGGGTTGTCTGCCACGAAGGCAAGGGCGCGCACTTCGCCCCGGTCCAGCAGTGTGGTGTCGCGTAGCGCGCCGAGGCTGCCATCGGCTGCGATCTCGTGAAAGTGCATCCCATGGAGATGCATGGCATGCGGAAACGACGTGTCATTGGTGATCTTCAGCCGAACGGTTTCGCCACGCGACAACTCCGCCAGTGCTGGACCATCCATGCCCCCCACCGCGCCATTGAAGGCCCAGAAGTTTCCTGTCTCCATCATGTCGCGCATCGAAGACATCCGACCGCCCATCATGGCACCGCGCATGCCGCCCATGGCCCCCCCTTCCATCAGCAATGCGATGTCCCTTGCCGATCCCAGATCGGGGATGGCATGGGCATTCGGTGGGAGGGGTTGAGGCGTTCCGCGCCGCGCGCGTGTACCGTCGCCTGTCACCTCGAAGGCCACCTGAGAAAAGCTTTCATCGCGGCTCAATTGCACGATATGGCCTGCGCTGCCGACCTCTGCGGTCACGTCGACGATCAGGTCCACCCGTTGTGCCGACGACAGCAGGAATGAACCTTCCACGGGTTGCGGCACGGCCAGCGGCATCCCGTCCATGGCCACAATCCAGCCTTCGAGCCCCTCCAGCGCAAGTTGGAAAATCCGGGCGTTGGACGCATTGATCAGCCGCAGGCGCAGACGCTCATGCCGTTTCACGCTCTTTGCGAGATTGTAGACGCCGTTCGTTGTGATGTAATTTCCAAGACGCCCGGCATGGCTGAGGTCATGCATCGCCCCGAAAGTATCCGCAATCTGGGCTGTTTCCGGATCGATCCGCCAATCGTCGAGGATCAGGACCTCTTCACGGTCGATATCGATCGGCTCCGGCTCTTCGACGATCAGCGCACCCTGAAGACCACGTGCGACTTGCTCGAACGAGCGGTTGTGCGCGTGATACCAGTAGGTGCCCGCATCGGGGACAACGAAATCGTAGTCAAAGCTGTCCCCGGGGCGAATGGCGTCCTGCGTCAGACCGGCCACCCCATCCATCGCATTGTCGATGCGGATCCCGTGCCAATGGGTCGATGTCGGATCGGGTAACTCATTGATAATACGTCTCTGTACCCGCGCGCCTTGCGTAACCCGGATTTCAGGGCCCGGCGCGATACCATCGAACCCCCAGATCTGTGTTTTTCCGTAGTCATCAGGCAAAAGCTGTATATCTGCGACCCGGGCTGTCACCGCGCGCATGTCTGTCTGCGCGAACAGTGAATTCGGCATGCACGCCAAACCGGCAGCACTCATGCGAAGAAAATCGCGTTTTGAAAGTTTCATGATGGCACCGTTAGAATTGAGGTGAAGACAGCCGTGGCAAGCAAGATGACACCGATACAAACCCATTCGAGAGAAATCGATCTTGCAAGGTGTGGCCCAGCTTTGGGATCACCGCTCTGCAAAGCGGGCACAAGCCGTGTTTTGTTGATGGCGGCAAGGGCCAGAAGCAGCGTCACGACGGCAATCTTTGCCAGAAGTGTCAAACCATAGGCAGTGCCGAGAAGCGCGGGTAACGAACCAACCAGTCGCCAGGTCATTACCACGCCAGCGAGTAGTAGGAGTGGGACCGCAACAGATGCGACCTGTCCAAAGCGATGTCCAAGCACGGCAGCAACTCGCAATGTGTCCGCAGACCCCGAAAGCTTATGGAGTGGAAGAAGGACGCCGATCCAGAATGCGGCAACGATCAGATGACCGAACAAGACGCTCTGAAACCACAGGCGATCTTCGCTGGCGACATGACCGATCTCGCAAAAACTCCAGATTGCCAAGAAACTGCCCAAGAGCGCGACCCATAGCCACCGTCCCCCCAAGACCACACCGGTCAGGAGTGCCCCCAGGCCCAGTAGCCGCAACAGCAGGGCGTCTCCGGGCGGCGTTTCCCAGAGCAACGCCAGGATCGCCAGATCAGTCATGCCTGAAGCATCATCCATGAGCACCGCGCCCCGCACGGCAAAGCCGAGGAATGACATTGTAGCCGCCAAAAGAGCAAAGAAGACGGCCCAGGCGCGTAGAAAACGGTCGAGCCCAGCCAACTGCTCGGAAAAGACTTGGCGACAGAGTATCAGCCCGGCACTCGTGAGGACGCCGAGATAGAGCAAAAACTTTGTGGCAACCGCAGCCTGTCCCCAGATATCCGGCACCGCTCACTTCACTTCAAACGAGAAGACACCGTTCATCGGGTGCCCATCAACACCAAGCCCGCGCCATTCAATGTGATACATGCCCGGCCCCATGGGCGTGAGAGGAAGCGAGAATTCTTTGACAAAACCGGATTGGGTGCCGAGGTCCAGAGCCTCGGTGTGCGTCTCAGCATGGGTCATTTCGACTTTCGTCAATCGCATCCCATCGTTGAAGCGCAATCCAATCGTCTCCGGTACGGCGTCAAGAATGGCTCCGTCTGCAGGCGTCATGCTTTCCTTTTCAGAATGGGCGAGGGCTTGCGCGCTGGTCAGCGCCAAAAAAATTGTCAGTGCGACTCTGTATATCACGGATCGTCCTTCGTCGGTTTCTTCAGTCAGTTTATACCATTCGCGCGTTGCAACTCACGCACATAGGCCACGATCATTTTCACATCGCCATCGGTGACACCTTCGACCGGCGGCATGTTCCCAAAGCGCCAATGATGCGCACGGACACCATTCTTGGCCGCCAGAAGGAAAGCGGCATCCCCATGGTGGCTGGGTTCGTAAATCTTATGCACAAGAGGGGGCGCCACACCGTCCTGCCCGGCAGCATTTGCGCCGTGACAGGCTGCACATTTCGCATCGTAGGCCAGTTTGCCGACCTCCGCGTTGGCCGACAGCACTTCCGGCAAGGCGACATCGACCATGGGCCCGTTGGCGCGAGACGCGTCGTCCGTGGTCGTTGCCACGTCATCGTCAGTTGGTCCTGTCCACCAGAAGCCAATGCCAAGAACCACCGCAAGGGCGACGGATAAGATCGTGTAACGCCCCATCAGATCAATTTGACCTGCGTTCCGACCGGTGTCCGATTGTAAACCTCAATGATATGTTCGTTGTAGAGGCCGATGCAGCCGCTCGACGAACGACGACCAATCTTGCGTGTATCGTGTGTCCCGTGAATGCGATAATATTGCCAGGTCAAATGCAGCGACCGCACCCCGAGCGGATTGTCCGGACCTGGCGGCATATAGGCCGGCAAGGACGGATCGCGCTCGCGCATGGATGGCGTGGGTGTCCAATCCGGCTCAGGATCTTTGAAAACGATCTCTGTATAGCCCCGCCGCGTCAGCTCATCCGTCATTGGAACCGATGTCGGATAAAGAAACATTTCACCGTCGGCTGTCCATTGCTGAAGCGCCCGTGAATTGGTGTCCGCGATAATGATGCCTTTGCCCAGATGATCGAAGTGGTCTTGCCAATCGTGGGTTCTGAAGCTCGAAGCGTTGCGCCGAACCGGTGCGCGTGGTTCTGCGCGCAGCACCGAAGGCGCAAACAGGAGCGCCGCGCCGACGCCGCCGACAAAATGACGACGCGACCAAAAGGATCGATTTCTTGCCTGCATGGCTCTGCCTCGTTTCCATGTCGAACGCTTTGTTTTCTATCGAAGATCAGTGAGCGACGGAACGCAGGGAGCCCCGGAATTTTGTAAGGTTATGTATCAACCCGCCGGTTGGACCGCGGCGCTACACTTTTTTAGTCCGAGCCGAAAATCCGGTTTCGGCGCGCGCTTCGGGATGCTCTGACGGAGATGTCATTGCAGCTTGATGCGCAGTCACGGGCAAAACAATGTGCGCACGGAGTCCGCCCTCTGCACGGTTCGACAGGGTGATCGCGCCGCCGTGTTGCAAAACGATGCTGCGGGCGATTGAAAGGCCCAGCCCATGGCCTCCGGTTTCGCGGGAGCGCGATCCTTCCAAGCGCAGGAAGGGCTGAAACACATCGCGCAAGCGGTTGTCAGGGATTCCCGGCCCATCGTCCTCGACCAAAATCTCGATGCTCTCGTCAGAGACGCCCCAGGTTAGGGTCGGGTTGCGCCCGTAGCGCCCCGCGTTGTCGATGAGATTGCGCAAAGCACGGCGCAGCGCCTTGGGCTTGATCTGCACCATTGCCTCGGGTCCCGGGCGCACGTCCAACGCACCGTTGGTAGCGTCCCGAATGTCGGTCAGGAACGCGCCAATCTCGGTCCGTTGCAGGGCCTCGTCCTGTCCCACACCGCGCGCATAGGCCAGCGTGGCTTCCACCATATCCTGCATCTCGTCGAGAGAGGCCGTGATGCCGGTCTTGGTCTCCGCATCCTCCACCATCTCGGCATGAACCCTGAGCGCGGTGAGTGGCGATCTCAAGTCATGGGCCAGGGCGGCCAGCATTTGCGTCCTGTCCGTGACGAAGCGAGCCAGGCGCGTTTGCATGTCATTGAAGGCCGTCGTCAGGTTCCGCACTTCATTTGGGCCGACCGGCGTGAGGGGTCCTTGCCCGCCACCGCGCCCGAACTCCTCGGCTGCCGCGGCGAGATCATTCAGTGGCCGCGTCAGGCGCGTCAGCAGAAACCAGAAGATCGCAAGCAGCAACACGGCGGCCGTCAACACGAAAGAGAGGGTGGAGGCCCAAGACCATTGTATGGGCGGCCGCTCGAACCGGGTGGCGACGTTCAGCCATTGGCCTCCGGCAATGGCGATCGAGACCTCCATCTCGAGGGCCGCCAGGGTGCCCTGCATCATCTCGGCGTGCATTTCCGCCATTTCCGGAGAGAGGTTCGGC
>NZ_JBXWRY010000020.1:0-77792 GCF_059613135.1 Ruegeria sp. BHSB196 | reverse complement strand
TTCTGCAGGGTTTCCAGCCGGTCCTTGGAGGCCGCGTCATCCTCGCGCTTGAGCGCCTCTTCCTCGATCTGCATCTGCAGGATCTGGCGGTCGAGCTGGTCGAGTTCCTCGGGCTTGCTGTCCACCTCCATGCGCAGGCGCGAGGCGGCCTCGTCCACCAGGTCGATGGCCTTGTCGGGCAGGAACCGGTCGGTGATGTAGCGGTGGCTGAGCGTCGCCGCCGAGACCAGCGCCGAGTCGGAAATGCGCACCCCGTGGTGGAGTTCGTATTTCTCCTTGATGCCGCGCAGGATCGACACCGTGTCCTCGACCGTGGGTTCCTGCACCAGAACCGGCTGGAACCGGCGGGCCAGGGCCGCGTCCTTTTCGACGTATTTGCGGTATTCGTCCAGCGTGGTGGCACCGATACAGTGCAACTCGCCGCGCGCCAGAGCCGGCTTGATCAGGTTGGCGGCATCCATCGCGCCTTCGGACTTGCCGGCGCCCACCAGCGTGTGCATCTCGTCGATGAACAGGATGATTTCGCCGGCGGCGGCGGTGATCTCGTTCAGGACGGCCTTGAGCCGCTCCTCGAACTCGCCGCGGTATTTCGCGCCGGCGATCAGCGCGCCCATGTCGAGCGCCAGCAGCTTCTTGTCCTGCAGCGATTCCGGCACGTCGCCGTTGACGATGCGCAGGGCCATGCCCTCGGCGATCGCGGTCTTGCCGACGCCGGGTTCCCCGATCAGGACCGGGTTGTTCTTGGTGCGCCGCGACAGCACCTGCATCGAGCGGCGGATTTCCTCGTCGCGGCCGATGATCGGGTCGATCTTGCCTTCGGCGGCGGCCTCGGTCAGGTCGCGGGCATATTTCTTGAGCGCGTCATAGCCTTCTTCGGCGCTCGCCGTGTCGGCGGTGCGGCCCTTGCGGATGTCGTTGATCGCCTCGTTCAGCTTCTGGGCGGAGACCGCGCCGGCCTCCAGCGCCTCGCGGGCCTTGGATTTGACCATGCAGAGCGCCATCAGCACCCGCTCGACCGGAACAAAGCTGTCGCCGGCCTTCTTGGCGATCTTTTCGGCCTCGTCCAGCACCTTGGCGGTCTGGCCGTCCAGATAGATCTGGCCGGCATCGCCGCTGACCTTGGGCATCTTCGACAACGCCGCATCCAGCGCCTCGACCACGCGGGCGGGCGAGCCGCCGGCGCGTTGGATCAGGTTGCTGGCCAGCCCCTGATCGTCGTCCATCAATGCCTTGAGAATATGTTCCGGGGCCAGTCTCTGATGCCCCTCGCGCAATGCGATCGTCTGCGCTGCCTGCACGAATCCCCGTGCCCGCTCGGTGAACTTGTTCAAGTCCATCTTTCTCTCCTTTTCCAAGCGCCCAAGTGTCTGCGCCCGCCAGGCGGCACGCTTCGGTCTGGGCCTCGCATTCAATCTGGGGAATGCCGCACCGGCTTCAAGAGGCCAAGCCCGCAAAACCGATCGAATTTCCGCAAATCCGCCATTACCGGCGCGGCACGGTAAAGACGGTGTAGCCGCCGGTTTCGGTCACGACACGGGCGCCGGTCGTCGCCACCAGCGATTCGGCGGCGGCGCTGCCGGTCGGGCAGGACACCAGATCTGCCGCGTCATCCAGATAGTTGCGGGTGAAGTCGGTTTCGCCGGTCAGCTGGCAGGGATCGTCGGCCGAGCGATACCCGCGCACCAGCCGCAGGTTGTCGTTGTCGGGCGCGGGAATCACCGCGTCGGTGGAGGCCGGGGTTTCGGGATCGGGTGCGGTTTCGCATCCCAGCAGCAGCATCCCGGTCAGCAGCGCAGCGAGTTTCTTCATGTCTGGTCCCTCGAACAGGTTTGGCGTTTCGACTGCCGCCCACCCTAGCACGGAATGGCGGCGGTTCGGAGCGGCGCCGGGAAAATGCGCGCGGCCATGGACAGGCCGGGCTGGAGCCGCTAGGACGCAGGCGTTTACCCAAGGGAGCGCGCCATGCCCGATGACCGTCTGATCGTTGCCCTCGACGTGCCGACCGCGCTGGAGGGGCTTGCCCTGGCGCAGCGGCTGGGCGACAGCGTTTCGTTCTACAAGATCGGCCTGGGGATGCTGACCGGGGGCGGTCTGGCGCTGGCCAACGAGCTGAAGCAGGATCACGGCAAGCGCATCTTTCTGGACATGAAGCTGTTCGACATCGGCAACACGGTCGAAAACGCCGTGCGCGGTCTGGCGCAGTTCGATCTGGATTTCCTGACCGTGCATGGCGATCCGCATGTGGTGCGCGCCGCCAAGGAGGGCGCGGCGGGCAAGGATCTGAAGATCCTGGCGGTGACGATCCTGACCTCGCTCAACCGCGACGATCTGGATGCGGGGCTGATGAAGGCGGGGGACGTGCAGGACATGGTGGTGGAACGCGCCGCCCGCGCGTTCGAGGCCGGGGCGGACGGAGTCATCGCCAGCCCGCAGGAGGCGGCCCGGATCCGCGCGCTGCCGCTGGCCGAGGGCCGGTTGATCGTGACCCCCGGCGTGCGTCCCGCGGGCGCCGATCTGGGCGACCAGAAGCGGGTCGCCACCCCGGCCCGCGCCATCGCCGACGGGGCCGATCACATCGTCGTGGGCCGCCCGATCTATCGCGCGGACGACCCCAGGACGGCGGCCGAGGCGGTTCTGGCCGAGTTGAAGGCGCTGCGCGTGCATTGACGCGGCGATGCGCCCAACCGGTGCGATCCGCATCAGCTGTGGAGCGTAACCGTCTGGGGCGGTGCGAAATTCGCCGAACACCCCGCGAAAACGCCCCTGTGCCCGCAAAAACACATTCAATCTTCAAGTTCCCAGCCGGAGCAGTCGGGGCTGTCGCAACGTCAGGTTTTGGGCGAGTCTGAACGCGAGACACTCCCCGACGGACCTTTTTCTTCCTGTGGTTCGTTACCTTCCCCCCCGCCCGAAGTCGCGGGGGGTTTTCTTGAGCACCGGATGGATACGCACGCACGCCGGGGGCTGTGATCGGCCGGACGGGGTGGTATAGTCCGGGCCGAAGACCCCGACCCAAGCAAGCAGGAAAGCGCGGATGCCCGGCCTGTGTCGTGATTGCCTGTCCCGCTTCGAAGACGCGCGGCGCTGCCCGGATTGCGGCAGTCCCCGGGTCACGCGGCATCCCGAACTGTTCGATCTGACCATCGCGCATATGGATTGCGACGCATTCTATGCCTCGGTGGAAAAGCGCGACAATCCCGAACTGGCGGACAAGCCGGTGATCATCGGCGGCGGCAGGCGCGGGGTGGTCTCGACCGCTTGCTATGTCGCGCGCATCCGCGGCGTGCGCTCGGCCATGCCGATGTTCAAGGCGCTGCAGCTCTGCCCCGATGCGGTGGTGATCAAGCCGCGCATGTCGGTCTATGCCGAGGTGTCCCGGCAGATCCGGGCGATGATGGACGCGCTGACCCCCGCGGTCGAGCCGCTGTCGCTGGACGAGGCGTTCATGGACCTGTCGGGCACCCAGCGGCTGCACGGCGCGCCGCCGGCGGTGATGCTGGCACGGCTGGTCAGGCGGATGAAGGACGAGCTGGGGCTGACTGGTTCGATCGGCCTGAGCCACAACAAGTTCCTGGCCAAGGTCGCCTCGGACCTCGACAAGCCGCGCGGGTTTTCGGTGATCGGCAAGGCCGAGACGGCGGATTTCCTGCGGGACAAGCCGGTGCGCCTGATCTGGGGGATCGGACCGGCGGCGCAGGAGTCGCTGGAGCGCGCCGGCATCCGCACCTTCGCGGATCTGCTGCGCTGGGATCAGGAGGCGCTGACCGCCCGGTTCGGGGCGATGGGCCATCGCCTGTGGCATCTGGCGCGCGGCCAGGACAAACGCCGGGTCTCGCCCCACGAACCGATGAAATCGATCAGCAACGAGACCACGTTCTTCGAGGATACCGCCGATCCCGACATTCTGGACGGCCATCTGTGGCGCATGGCCGAAAAGGTCGCGGACCGGGCCAAGGCCAAGGGTCTGGCGGGCCGGGTGGTGACGCTGAAGCTGAAGAAGGCCGATCACCGGATCCTGACGCGCCGGGTGTCGCTGCGGGACGCCACCCAGATGGCCGACCGCATCTACCGCACCGCGCGGGGCCTGTTCGACCAGCTGGGCGACCGCGGCCCCTATCGGTTGCTGGGATGCGGCCTGTCGGACCTGTGCGATGCCGCTCAGGCGGACATGTCGGGCGACCTGCTGGACCCGGGCGCGGCGCGGCGGTCGGGGGCCGAGCGGGCCGCCGACGAGATCAGGCGCCGCTTCGGCTCGGATGCGATCCTGAAGGGCCGGGCGCTGCGGTAGCGCCGACGGGGCTTTTCCTACTCGGCCGCCACCGGCATCGCCTCGCGGCCGATGGCGGCGATCTCGGCGATGACGCCGCGCAGCCGCTCGCGGAAGGCGCGGTAGTTCCGGTTCGGAACGATCTGCTTTTCGTCGATGTAGATCGACCGGTCGATCTCGATCTGGACCGCGTGCTGGTGGCGCGACGGGCGGCCGTAGGTCTGGGTCACGTAGGCGCCGGCAAAGGGCGTGTTGCGCGCCACGTTGAATCCGGCGGCGGCAAAGGCGGCCTCGATCCGTTCGACCACCTCGCCCGAGGCCGAGGCGCCGAACCGGTCGCCCAGCACGATCTCGGGACGCCCCGCGCGCTTGCGGTCGAGGCCTGCAACCGCCTCGTGCGGCATGGAATGGCAATCGACCAGGATCGCCTGGCCGAACAGACGGTGCGATTCGTCCAGAAGCGACTGCAGCCGCGCGTGATAGGGCCGCCAGAAGGCGTCGATCCGGTGGCGCGCCTCGTTCATCGAAAGCTTGCCGCGATAGATCGCCCGCCCGTTCGACACCACCCGCGGAATCACCCCCAGACCCGAGGCCACGCGCGGGTTGTGCCCGAACTGCCGGGCGCCTTCGATCAGGGCCGGATCCAGCTCGTCGGCATTGCGGTTGAGATCCAGAAAGGCGCGCGGCACCGCCCCCGAAATCAGCGGCGCGCCGTGATCGACCGCGGGCGCGAACAGAAGGTCCACGAAGGCATCTTCCGAGGAGCGAATCGCGTGCCGGCTGAGGACCGTGCGCCGCAGCATCTCGGGCGGATAGCTGCGGCCGCTGTGCGGCGAGGCGAACACGACGCAGGATGTGCGGTGCGCGGGGGTGCTCAGATGATAGGCGACGTTCTGCATGCTCACTCCTTGTCAGGGAGGAACATAGACCGGAATTTTGTTCGGCCAAAGCCCTTGATCCCCCCGACGACTCCTTTTATAGACCCCGCTACCGGCGCGGGGTTCCGCGCCCCATTTCGTTTTGGGGCGGCTCCGCACGGCATTCATGGGCGGTTAGCTCAGCGGTAGAGCACTACGTTGACATCGTAGGGGTCACTGGTTCGATCCCAGTACCGCCCACCATGAATTCACTGTTTCGCGCGTCGAAACACCCGCTAACCCAGGCGCTGGCCCGCGCCGCAGGAATTGGAGACAGGCCATGAAGGTCAGAAACTCGCTCCGCTCGCTGAAGAACCGGCACCGCGACTGCCGGATCGTGCGTCGCAAAGGCCGCGTCTATGTGATCAACAAGACGCAGCGCAAGTTCAAAGCCCGTCAGGGCTGAGACCCCCGCAATCCGCGTTTCGCAAGCCGCGCCTTCGGGCGCGGTTTCTTTTTTGCCCCGCACCCTCCTTCACCATCCACCGAAAGTCACTTGTGCGCCTTCGGCGCGCTCTTTTTCTTTTTTTTGTTGAGGGACGCTGTCCCTCAAACTCCCTGGGGTATTTGAAACCAGAAAGAAGCCAAAACCCAGCTTCTTTCTGGTCCGAAATACCCCGGGGTGAATTGCCCACAGGGCAAGAGGGGCAGCGCCCCTCAGGAACAGTCGGGTCAAGCGGCCGCGCGGTCGGACGGGGCGCGCGCGGACCAAAAGGCATGCCTCGGTGATCCGGGCGTGCTATCCTGCCGGTGCAGCGGCGGAGCGGGGACGGCATGTCGGATCGGGGCGTCAGTGTATTGGTCGGCACGACCAAGGGTGCGTTCATCGTGCAGGGGGACGCGGCGCGGTCGGGCTGGACGGTGAGAGGCCCGTTCTGCGACGGCTGGCCGATCAACCACGCGATCGGGGATGCCGCGACCGGCACGCTCTGGGCCGGGGGCGGCGGCGACTGGTTCGGGTCCGGCGTGTGGCGGTCGGACGATGGCGGCGAGACCTGGACGCTCACCAGGCTGACCAGGGGCGAGATGGACGACTGGGCCGCCAACGATCCCGGCTTTGCCGAGATGATCGGGTGGACCGGCGATCCGCTGCCGTTTGAAGACCGGTTCTCGCAGATCTGGTCGCTGTGTCATGCGGACGGGACGCTTTATGCCGGAACCAAACCGGCGCGGTTGCTGGCCAGCCGGGATGGCGGCGCGACGTGGGAAACGGTCGAGGGGCTGACCGACCATCCCTCGGCCCCGGACTGGAACCCAGGCGGTGCCGGGCTGGTGCTGCACACCATCCTGGCGGATCCCGGGGACGGGCGGAAGCTGTGGGTCGGCATCTCGGCGGCGGGGGTCTTTGCCTCGGAGGATGGCGGCGCAAGCTGGGAGCGGCGCAACCGCCTGTCGAATGCCGACGGGTGCGGGCAGCACGATCATCCGGCGGCGCCGCGGGACGGCGAGATCGGGCATTGCGTGCACAACATGGTGCAGGCGCCGGGCGCGCCGGACCTGCTCTATCAGCAGAACCACCACGGCGTGTGGCGCTCGGCCGATGGCGGGCGGAGTTGGGAGGACATCACCGCAGGGCTGCCCTCGACCTTCGGGTTTCCGATCCATGTGCATCCGCGCGATCCCGAGACCATCTGGACCCTGCCGCTGAACGGCGACAGCATCGGGCGCTATCCGCCCGATGCGGCGGCGGCCGTCTGGCGGTCGCGCGACGGCGGGCGGTCGTGGCAGGCCCACCGGGAGGGGCTGCCGCAGGAGGGGTGTTTCTTCACCGTGCTGCGCCAGGCCATGGCGGGCGATGCGCGCGATCCGACGGGCATCTATTTCGGCACCAACAGCGGATCGGTCTTTGCCAGCACCGACGAGGGCGAGAGCTGGACCGAGATCGCGCGGCACCTGCCCACCATCCTGGCGGTGGAGGTGCTGGACCGGGCGTGACGGTCCGCGACATTTTTGGACAGGCGGCAGGAGCGCGCGATGACCGGAAAGCCCAACATCATTCTGATCCTGGTCGATGACATGGGGTTCGCCGATCTCGGCTGCACCGGGTCCGAGATCCGCACGCCCAATATCGACGCGCTGGCGCGGGACGGCGTGTTGCTGACCGCCATGTACAACTGCGCCCGCTGCTGCCCCACGCGCGCGTCGCTGCTGACCGGCCTCTATCCGCACAACGCCGGCATCGGCCATATGGGCGCCGATCTGGGCGAGCCGGCCTATCGGGGTTTTCTGCGCAACGACAGCGCCACCATCGCCGAACATCTGCGCGCCGCCGGATACCGGACCTGCATGAGCGGCAAATGGCATGTGGGCGGCGACTTCATGGCGCGCGAGGTGGACAGCTGGCGCGTCGGCGATGTGGACCACCCCACCCCGCGCCAGCGCGGCTTTGACCGGTTCTACGGGATCGTGGACGGGGTCACGCATTTCTTTTCGCCGCATTTCATGCTGGAGGACGATGACCGCGTCGAGACCTTTCCCGACGATTTCTATTTCACCGACGCGATCACCGACAAGGCGATCGGCATGGTGGAGGAAGCCGTGGCGCTGGAGCGGCCCTTTTTCCTGTATCTCGCCCATGCCGCGCCGCATTGGCCGCTGCATGCCCATCCCGAGGATATCGCCCGCTATGACGGCGTGTACGACCGGGGCTGGGATGCCATCCGCACCGCCCGACATGAGACGATGAACGCGATGGAGCTGTTCCAGACCAACTGGCGGATCAGCCCGCGCGATCCGGATGTGCGGCCCTGGGCCGAAGAGACCCATCGCGACTGGGAGGCGCGCAAGATGGCGACCTATGCGGCGATGGTGGACCGGATGGATCAGTCCGTCGGCACGCTGGTCGCGGCCCTGAAGCGGCTAGGCCAGTTCGAGAACACGCTGATCCTGTTTCTCAGCGACAACGGCGGCTGCGCCGAGTTCATGGCCGAGGATGGCTGGGCCAAGTTCTTTCCCGACACCACCCGAGACGGGCGGCGGATCACCATGGGCAACCGCCCGGATGTGATGCCGGGGGATGCGCTGACCTATCAGAGCTATGACAAGCCCTGGGCCAATGTTTCGAACGCGCCGTTCCGGCTGTTCAAGCACTATGTGCACGAGGGCGGCATCTCGACCCCGCTGATCGCGCATTGGCCGGGCCGGGTCGGCGCGTCCAAGCCGGTGCATGCGGCGTGCCATGTCGTCGATGTTCTGCCGACGATCCTGGAGGCGGCGGGCGCGCCCTATCTGAAGGAACTGGGAGGCCATGCGGTGCAACCCGGACAGGGCGAGAGCCTGATGGATCTGCTGTGCGGCCAGCCCTGGGCGCGGGAGCAGCCGATCTTTTTCGAGCATGAAGGCAATGCCGCCATCCGGCTGGGCCGGTTCAAGCTGGTGCGCCTGCATGGCCGGGACTGGGAGCTTTACGACATCGAGGCCGACCGGACCGAATTGAACGACCTGATCCGGGGCGAGCCCGACCGCGCGCGCGCCCTGATCCGGCAATACGAGGATTGGGCCGACAAGGCCGGCGTCATGGATTGGACCGTCGCCCTGCCCCGCCTTCTGGCCGCCTGGGAGATGGACAACGCCGAGGGCTGAGCGGTGCGGCGTTTTTTCCGAGTAATTCTGTCAGAAAAGCTTGCATCCGGTGTGGAATCGTATAATTGAGCAAATCAGTCGGGTTAAGGCCCGTTGCATCAGACCAGTAGGGACACACCATGCAGAACACTTCTTCCCTTGTTGCTGCCGCATTGACGGCCATCGTCGCCACCTCGGCCGCGGCCGAGGGCGAGCTGAACCTCTATTCCTCGCGCCACTATGACACGGACGAGCGCCTCTATACCGATTTCGAGGCGGCCACCGGCATCAAGATCAACCGCATCGAAGGCAAGGCCGACGAGCTGATCGCGCGGATGGAAGCCGAAGGGGCGAATTCGCCCGCCGACGTGCTGTTGACCGTGGACACTTCGCGCCTGGCGCGGGCAAAGAATGCGGGCCTTTTGCAGCCGGTCGAAAGCGCGGTTCTGGAAGAGCGCATTCCGGCGAACCTGCAGGACGACGACAACACCTGGTTCGGGTTCTCGCAGCGCGCGCGCATCATCTTTTTCGACAAGGCCGATGTCGCCAACCCGCCGGCGAGCTATCTGGACCTGGCCGATCCGGCCTATGAGGGGCTGGTCTGCATCCGGTCCTCGACCAACACCTACAACCAGACGCTGCTGGCCTCGATCATCACCCATCACGGCGCCGAGAAGGCCAAGCAATGGGCCGAGGGCGTGGTCGCCAACATGGCGCGCGAGCCGCAGGGCGGCGACACCGACCAGCTGCGCGGCATCGTCTCGGGCGAGTGCGAGATCGCGGTGTCGAACTCCTATTACTACGCCCGCGCCCTGCGCAAGGACGTCAAGGGGCTGAGCGCCGAGATCGACATGATCGGCATCCAGTTCCCGGCGCAGGACGCCGAAGGCGCGCATATGAACCTGTCGGGCGCCGGCATCGCGGCCAATGCGCCGAACAAGGAGAACGCGGTCAAGTTCCTGGAATATCTGGCGGGCGATCAGGCGCAGGTCTATTTCTCGAACGGAAATGACGAATACCCGGCCGTGCAGGGCGTGGACCTGGCCGAGAACGTCGCCGTGCTGGGCGAATTCAAGGCCGATGAGGTGAACCTGTCGGAAGTCGCCAAGAACATTCCCGAGGCGCAGAAGATCTTCAACGAGGTCGGCTGGAAGTAACGCTGCACAAAAATCGGGCAGGATCGGGCGCAGGGGCAGACCCCTGCGCCTTTTCGTTTGATTTTCCATCTTGGTCCCTTCAGTTTTTCATAATCGGGAATCATTTTCGGATGTGAGAGATGCTGGACGACCTGTCCGCCCGCCTAGCGGAAAGGCTGAAGGAACTGCGCCTGGATCGGGGCTGGTCGCTGGACCGGCTGGCCGCCGAAAGCGGGCTGAGCCGGGCGACGCTGTCGCGGATGGAGCATGGCGAGGTCAGTCCGACCGCGGAAAGCCTCGGCCGGTTGTGCGCCGCCTATGGCCTGCCGATGTCGCGGCTGCTGATGATGGTCGAGGACAGCTTCGCCCCCAAGGTGCCGCGCGACCGGCAGGCAGAATGGACCGATCCGGCGACGGGGTACACGCGCCGGGCCGTGTCGCCCCCGGCGGCCGGTCTGAGCGGCGAGGTGCTGGAATGTCACCTGCCGCCGGAAACGGCGATCGCCTATGACGCGCCGCCGAGGCCGGGGCAGGAGCATCATCTGGTGATGCTGGAGGGGGAACTGACCCTGACGCTGGACGGCATCCCGCATCGCCTGGGTGCCGGCGACTGCCTGCGCTATCACCTGGCCGGCCCCAACCGGTTCGAGACCGGGGCGGAGAGCGGCGCGCGCTATCTGCTGGTGCTGATATGATCGCCCGGCTGGACAGCGCCGCGCTGCCCGGCGTGCTGGCGGATCTGTCGGGCCTGCTGCACGCCTGCGTGCATGGGGGTGCGAGCGTCGGGTTCATCCTGCCCTTCGCCGAGCCGGAGGCGCGCGCCTATTGGCAGGATCGGGTGTTCCCGGCGGTCCGCCCCGGCGCGCTGGAGCTGTTCGTGGCGCGCGGCGATGGGCGGGTTCTGGGCACGGTGCAACTGGCCATGGCGACGATGCCGAACCAGCCGCACCGGGCGGATGTGGCCAAGCTGCTGGTGCATCCCGAGGCGCGGCGGCGGGGCCTGGGCCGGGCACTGATGACGGCGCTGGAGGACCGGGCGCGGACGCTGGGCAAGACGCTGCTGGTGCTCGACACCCGCAGTTCCGACCCGGCCCTGCGGCTGTACCGGAGCCTCGGATACCGGATCGCGGGCGAGATCCCCAACTATTGCCGCAACCCGTTCGCGGAGGTCTATGAGCCCACCACCTACATGTACAAGGGGCTGGCGTGATCGCGGTGCTGATCCTGGCGGTGGTGGTCGGGGGCGCCCTGATCGCGGCGCAGGGGCCGATCTATGCCCGCATGGCGGCGATTCTGGGCAGCCCGGTGCAGGCGGCGATGCTGGCCTTTGCGCTGGGGGCGGCGGCGCTGTGCCTGCTGCTGGCGGCGCTCGGCGGCCCGCTGCCTCGGCGGCAGGACATGGCGGCGGTGCCGCTCTGGGTCTGGGCCGGGGGCCTGATCGGGGTCTATGTGGTGCTCACCTCGATCCTCGCGGTGCCACGGCTGGGTGTCGCCTCCTACATGGTCTGCGTGATCCTGGGGCAACTGGCGGCGGGCTATGCCTATGACCGGTTCGGCCTGTTCGGGCTGGCCGCGCGCGAGTTCACCGCCGCGAACCTGATCGGCCTGGCGATGGTCGCCGTCGGGTCGGGGCTGGTGATCTGGCGCTGACGGGGCGGGCGTCAGAAAGCGCCCTGCGTGACCTCCCTGACACACGCAGAGCGCCTCTCCTCCGCGGGGTCGGACCCCTTGCGGGAGGATCTTTCGGGATCGTTCTGGGTCAATCCCCGTATGTCGCCAGCCGGGTCGCGTCGGGCAGATGCGGCGCCTGCGCCGTCACGGTCGGCGTGACGACTTCCGCCTCGGCATTGGCGCTGTGATCGGCCGCAGTGCCCCCGGCCTGTGCGATCGTGGTCACGCCGACGGCGGTTGCCACGATCAAGGCGATGAATTTCGCGTTCGCTTTCATGTGCCCCTCCTGCTTTGTCGCAGCGTGATGCGTGTCGCCCGCCTCAGATGACGACCTGGGCTGACCGGCGCATGGCGGGCGGATTAACTTTTCTTAATGCGGCGCCTCCGGAGGGAGATCCCGGGCCGTAGAGGTGCGGCCGTGCGGAATTCCGCCGGTCCTCACCCGTTGATGAAGCGGTGAATGGCCGTCCGGGCCAGCGGCGGAACCGCATCGGCCGTGCGCATGGCGCCGCGCAGCGCCGCGCGCAGGACCGGGTTGGAGGAGAGCAGCGCCTTGCGCATCCGTTCGGTGATGTCGATGACATGCCGTCCCTCGCGGCGGCGCGCGGCGCCGTAGCCCGACAGATCGCCGCGGGTGATGCGTCGGGCCAGATCGACGGCATCCGCGATCCCCAGGTTCATGCCGCGGCCCCCGGCCGGAGAATGGCAATGCGCGGCATCGCCGGCCAGGCAGACCCGTCCGACGCGGTATTCCGGCACCTGGCGGATCGCGATCCGGAACGCGCCGGAACGGCGGATCCGCTCGACCGGCATGGGCACCGGCAACGCCGCCAGCGCATCGGGCGTGTTCGAGACGATGCGGAAGCGGGCCGGCTCCATCGGCGCCACGATGACCACGCGCCCGGGGTCGAGCAGATAGCCCTGGAATGCGCCCGGGTCGGGCCAGCCGGGGCTGTCCACATCGGCGATAGACCAAACCTCGTCCAGATCGTAGCCGGGAAACGGCAGGCCGAGCAGGTCGCGGACCGTCGAATGCACCCCGTCGGCGCCGATCACGTAGTCGTATCGCCGGCTTGCCCCTCCGAATTCGGCATCCACGCCCGCCGCCGTCTGCGCGAGCCCGGTCAGCGGCGTGCCGTAACGGACCTGTCCGCCGTAGCGGGCGAAGGCCTGGGCCAGGTGGTGTTCGGTCCGGTCCTGCGCCAGACCGTAAAGTCGGCTGCGGTCATCGAAGTTGAGCGGCAGGCGCGCGATCCGGCGGGCGCCGACATGGATGTTGAACGCGGAGAAGGCCACCGCCTCGTGCACCAGCGCCGGTCCGGCGCCCGAGGCGGCGAGCAGGTCGATGGTGTGGCCGTTGATGCCCACGGCGCGGCTGAACCCGGAGGGCTCATGTCGTTTGTCGATGACGGTGGCCTCGGCCCCCTGACGGGCGAGTTCGACGGCTGCGGACAGTCCGGTGGGTCCGGCCCCCACCACAAGCACGGACAACATCGGACCTCCTTTCCGTTGGCGTTCCGAACACCGTTTCATGCCTTGACCGGGCGATCAAGCAAACTGGTGCCACACCGGGTCCGGCTGTATTTTCCGCGCACAGGCGAGATTGCGCTTGGACGAATCGAGCCGCTCCCGTAAACGGCGGCGCACATCTTTCGGCTCGGGACCACGGGGGCTTGGTTGGTTGAAACACGCATCTGATGCACCGCATTCCGTCTATGGCGTGGAGAAATGGGGCAAGGGCCTCGTCGAGGTGACAGAGGATGGCGAGATCGGCCTGCGCAACCCGCTTGCGCCCGACGCCGCCGCCATCAGCCTGCCCGGCATCCTGCACGACCTGGATCAGCGCGGCATCCGCGCGCCGATGATCCTGCGGATCAGTTCCTATCTGGAAAACGAGATCGCCCATATCAACGACAGCTTCGCCGCCGCCATCGCGCGCACGGGGTACCGGGGCCGCTATCGCGGCGTGTTCCCGATCAAGGTGAACCAGCAGGCGCAGGTGGTCGATCGCATCGTCGCGTTCGGCCACCAATACGGCTACGGGCTGGAGGCCGGCTCGAAGCCGGAACTGGTGATCGCGCTGGCGCACCGGCTGGCCAAGGAGGCGCTGATCGTGTGCAACGGCGTCAAGGATGCCGAATTCATCCGCCTGGCCATTCTCAGCCGCAAGATCGGGTTCAACACGGTGATCGTGCTGGAAAGCCCGAAAGAGGCCGATACGGTGATCGCGGTCCACGAGGAACTGGGGATCGAACCGCTGCTGGGCGTGCGAGTGAAGCTGACCAACCAGATCGGCGGCAAGTGGCAGGAAAGCTCGGGCGACCGGTCCACCTTTGGCATGAATACCGATCAACTGGTCGCGGTGGTGGACAAGCTGCGCGAGGCGGGCCTGCTGCATTGCCTCAAGCTGCAGCATTCGCATCTGGGCAGCCAGGTGCCCGACGTGAACGACGTGCGCCGCGCCGTGGGCGAGGCCTGCCGCTACTACACCGAACTGACCCGCGAGGGCGTCCCGCTGACGCATCTGGACCTGGGCGGCGGCATGGGCGTGGACTACACCGGCGAAAAGAAGGCCGCCGAGAACTCGATCAACTACACGGTCGAGGAATACTGCGCCAATGTGGTGGAAACCGTGGCCTATGCCATGGACGAGGCCGGGGTGGACCACCCCACGCTGGTCACCGAAAGCGGCCGGGCGGTGGTGGCCACCTCGTCGATGCTGGTGTTCAACGTGCTGGAAAGCACGCTCTATGACGCGCCCGACGGCCCCGAGGTGGACCCCGACGATCACCACATGGTGTCCGATCTGGCGGCCGTGCACGGCTATCTCAGCCGCGATCGCCTGCAGGAGTGCTGGAACGACGCCACCTTCTATCGCAACGAGCTGCGCGCCCTGTTCCGCCGCGGCTTCGTGGACCTGCGCCAGATGGCCCGGGCCGAGCGGATCTATCTGTCGCTGATGGCGCGGATCAAGGCGCTGGCCGCCTCGGACGAGGCCGAGACCGACGTGGACGACCAGCTCGAGAAGCTTGCCGACATCTATCACTGCAATTTCTCGCTGTTCCAGTCGCTGCCCGATGTCTGGGCGATCGACCAGCTGCACCCGATCGTGCCGCTGCAGATGCTGAACCGGACCCCCGACCGCCGCGCGGTGCTGTCGGACATCACCTGCGACAGCGACGGCAAGATCGACCGGTTCATCCTGGCCGACGGCGTCGCGCCCAGCCTGCCGGTGCACACCTTGCCGGAGGACGAGGAATACTACATGGGCGTGTTCTTCGTCGGCGCCTATCAGGAAACGCTGGGAGATCTGCACAACCTGTTCGGCGATACCAACGTCGTCACCATCGACCTGCGGGCCGATGGCGGGTTCGACCTGCTGCACGAGCAGGAGGGCGACACCATTTCGGAAGTCATGGCCTATGTCGAGTTCGATCCCAACGACTGCGTCGCCGCCTTCCGCAAGATGGTGGACGAGGCGATCTCGACGGGTACTCTGAAGGCCAAGGACCGCAAGACCCTGATGAGCGCCTATCGCGACTCGATCAACGGCTACACCTATTACGAATGACCCCGGCGAGAGGAGAATTTCCCATGGGCAAGACTTTGGTTGTGGGCGCCGGTGGCGTCAGCCACGCCGCCGTGCACAAGATGGCGATGAATTCCGACATCTTCACCGAAATCACCCTGGCCAGCCGCACCAAGGCGAAATGCGATGCCATCGCAAAGTCGGTCAAGGAACGCACCGGCGTCGACATCAGGACCGCCGAGCTTGACGCCTACGAGGTCGCCGACACGGTCAGGCTCATCAAGGAGACCGGGGCCGAGATCCTGGTGAACCTGGCCCTGCCCTATCAGGATCTGGTGCTGATGGATGCCTGCCTCGAGGCCGGCTGCCACTACCTCGACACCGCCAACTACGAGCCCGAGGACGAGGCCAAGTTCGAATACCACTGGCAATGGGCCTATCAGGACAGGTTCAAGCAGGCCGGCCTGACCGCCATCCTGGGCTCGGGCTTCGATCCGGGCGTGACCAGCGTTTTCGCCAAATGGCTCAAGACACACAAGCTGGACACGATCCGCCAGATCGACGTGCTGGACGCCAATGGCGGCCAGAACGATCAGGAATTCGCCACCAACTTCAACCCCGAGATCAACCTGCGCGAGGTTCTGGCCGACGCCCGCCACTGGGAAGGCGGCGAGTGGAAGGTGACGCCGGCCATGACCCACAAGGTCGAGTTCGACTTCCCCGGCATCGGACCCAAGAACATGTACCTGATGTATCACGAGGAGCTGGAGTCGCTCTCGACCCACTTCCCCGAGATCGAGCGCGCCCGGTTCTGGATGACCTTCGGCGATGCCTACATCACCCATGCCAAGGTGCTGCAGAATGTCGGCATGACCCGGATCGACCCGGTGGTGCACAACGGGGTCGAGATCATCCCGATCCAGTTCCTGAAAACCCTGCTGCCCGATCCCGGCGATCTGGGTGCCGAGACCAAGGGCAAGGCCTGCATCGGCGACATCGCCACCGGTCAGGCCAAGGACGGCTCGGGCGAGAAGACCTATTACATCTACAACATCTGCGATCACGAGGAATGCTACCGCGAGGTCGGCAGCCAGGCCGTCAGCTACACCACAGGCGTTCCGGCGATGATCGGCGCGGCGCAGGTGCTGAAAGGCAACTGGCGCCAGCCGGGCGTCTGGAACATGGAGCAGCTCGACCCGGATGATTTCATGGACATGCTGAACAAGCACGGCCTGCCCTGGCAGGTCCACGAACTCGACGGCCCGGTCGAGTTCTGATCCACCACAGACTTCATCTTGCCAGAAATACTCCGGGGGTCCGGGGGCAGCGCCCCCGGCCTTCGCCACAAGCGGAGCCTCTGCCATGGCAGACATGATGACCACCCAGGCCGGAGACGCCGGCGCCTTCCGCCACTTCGACCTGACCCGCGTCCCCTCCCCCTGCTTCGTCGTCGACGAAAAGGCGGTGGAGCGGAACCTGGCGGTGCTGGCCGACATCGGCGCGCGGTCCGGCGCGCATGTCCTGTCGGCGCTCAAGGCGTTCTCGATGTTCGCGCTCGCCCCGCTGGTGCGCCAGCATCTCGGCGGCACCTGCGCCAGCGGCATCTACGAGGCGCGGCTGGGGCGCGAGGAATATGGCGGCGAGGTCGCCACCTTCTGCGCCGCCTACAAGGATGCCGACATCGACGAAATTCTCGCGCTGTCGGATCACATCATCTTCAACAGCCCCGCCCAGAAGGACCGCTTCCTGGCCAAGGCTCAGGCCGCGGGGCGGCAGGTGGGGCTGCGCATCAACCCCGAACATTCCGAGGGCGAGGTCGCGAAATACGACCCCTGCGCCCCCTGCTCGCGCCTCGGCACGCCGGTCAGCCAATTGACCGCCGACGCCCTGACCGGCGTGGACGGGCTGCACATGCACACGCTCTGCGAACAGGGGTTCGAGCCGCTGGCGCGCACCTGGGCGGCGGTCGAACCGAAACTCGCCCCCTTCCTGAACGGCCTGAAATGGCTCAATTTCGGCGGCGGCCACCACATCACCCGTAGCGATTATGACCGCGACGGGCTGGTGGAGTTCATCAAACACATCCGCGCCAGATACGGCGTCGAGGTCTATCTGGAACCCGGTGAGGCGGTAGCGCTGGATGCGGGTATCCTGGTGGGCGAAATTCTCGACCTGCCGCACAATGGCATGAACCTTGCCATCACCGACATCTCGGCCACCTGCCACATGCCCGACGTGATCGAGGCCCCCTATCGCCCCGCCCTGATGGACGAGGCCGAAACGGGCCACACCTATCGCCTCGGCGGCCCCTCGTGCCTCGCCGGCGACGTGATCGGCGACTACACCTGGGCCGAGCCGCTGCGGATCGGCCAACGCTTTGCCTTCCTGGATCAGGCGCATTACTCGATGGTCAAGACCAACACGTTCAACGGCGTCCCCCTGCCCACGATCGCGCTGTGGAACAGCGACACCGACGATCTGCGGGTCGTGAAGCAGTTCGGCTACGACGATTTCAAGGAGCGCCTGTCATGACCGGCTTTCTGGACAGTGAACTGACCGAGGCCGAACGCAGCGAAGACGCCCGGTTCCGCGTGATCCCGGTGCCGCTGGAACGCACCGTGTCCTACGGATCGGGCACCGCCCGGGGACCGGCGGCGATCATCGAAGCCAGCAACGAGCTGGAGCGCATCGTGGGCCGCGCCGAACCCTGCGCCGCGGGCATTTTCACCGAAGCGCCGCTGGATTGCGACGGCCCGCTGCCCGAGGTGATGGACCGCCTCGCCCGGCGCACCGAGGCGGCGGTGCGCGCGGGCAAGGTGCCGGTGACGCTGGGGGGCGAACACTCGCTCAGCTACGGCGCGGTGACGGGGGTGGCGCGCGCGCTGGGCGCGCCCGTCGGGATCGTCCAGATCGACGCCCATGCCGATCTGCGCGTGGCCTATCAGGGCGAAAGGCATTCCCACGCCTCGGTCATGCATCTGCTGGTCGAGGACGGCCTCCGCCTGGCGCAGTTCGGCGTGCGAGCGCTGTGCAGGCAGGAGGTGGACAGCCGGACCCGGAACCGGGTCTTCCATGTGGATGCCGAGGATCTGGTGACGAACGGCACCCATGCGGTCGACCTACCCGCGGATTTCCCCGAACTGGTCTATGTCAGCTTCGACGTGGACGGTCTGGACCCGTCGCTGATGCCCGCCACCGGCACGCCGGTGCCCGGCGGGCTGGGCTATTACCAGGCGCTGCACCTGGTGGAACATCCCTTGAAGGGGCGCAAATGCGTCGGCTTCGACGTGGTCGAACTGGCCCCTGACGGCAACGCCGCCTGGGATTTCACCGCCGCGCAGATCGTCTATCGCCTGATGGCCGCCTGCTGAACCTGCCCGGCGATCCAGTCGGCAAAGGCGCGCGCCCGGCGGTTGGCGGCGGCGCGGGCGGTGATGCAGGCGAAATAGCCGCGATCTGACGTCACCCTCCGCGTACAGGCGCGGATCAGGGTGCCCGCGTCCAGATGATCCTGCAGCAGGTGCTCCCATCCCAGCATGATCCCGTCCCCGTTCAGCGCCGCCTGCAGGCAGATGGTGAAGCTGGTGAACCGTTCGGCCGAGCCCGGCGGCCGGATGCGCAGCCCGGTTCCGGCGGCGTAGCGGTCCCAGTCGCGGGTGTGGATGCCATGCACGAGGTGGAGCAGCCGGTGCTCCGCCAGAGCCTCGGGAGGCACCGGCGCGGGTAGGTAGGCCGGGGCGCAGACCGGCACGAGTTCCTCGTTGAAAATCAGAACCTTGTCGATGCCAGGCATCCGCGCCGGTTCGTCGAAGGCGATGATCACGTCCGCCGCACCTTCGTGGTAGCGGTCGCTGAGGTCGCGCGACAGCAGTTCGATCACGATGTCGGGATGGGCGGCGCGAAATCCCGGCAGCCGCCGCATCAGGAAACAGCTTGCGAAACCGATGGTGCTGTCCACGACCAGCGATGCCGTTTGCGCCGGGGCGCGGATCTGTTCGACGGCAGTCCGTACCTGCATCAGACTGCCCGCGACGGCCTGAAACAGGATCTCGCCCTCGGGCGTCAGGGTCACGCCGGGGCGGGTGCGGTGCAGCAGGCGCACGCCCAGATCGGACTCGAGATCCGCGATGCGGCGGCTGACGGCGGGTTGCAGCACGTTCAATTCGCGCGCGGCGCGCGAGAACGTGCCGTTGCGGGCCACGGCCTCGAAGGCGGTCAGCAATCGCCAATTCGTTTCGGGCATGTCTATTCCTTTGGGGAATGGAGTGCATTTGCATTTTGCGCATTTGCGGACGGAACGAAAGCCCGTAGCGTCGGCGGAAACGTGTTTTGGTGGAGACACGATGCCGGACACCCGGTCATATGTCCCGACGGCAACTGCGCTGGAGCGGCTGGGCGCATTCGTGTCGGGTTTTTCGCAGGTGCCGGATGACCGGGTGCGGGGCATCCTGCGCGAAGGGGTGTTCGACGTTCTGGGCTGCATCGCCGTGGGGGCGAGCACATCCGTCGCCCGCAGCGCGCAGGCCGCCGCACGCGCCATGGGCGATGGGACGCAGGCCGTCTACGGCACGGGGCTGCGGGTCGGGCGTTCGGCCGCCGCGCTGGCCAATGCCACCGCCGGGCACGCGCTGGATTTCGACGATTGGGAGATTCCCGGCAATACCCATCCGAGCGTGGTGATCCTGCCCGCCCTGCTGGCCGCCGCCGGGGCCGACACCTCGGGCGCGGATCTGGTGCCCGCCTATCTGGCCGGGTTCGAGGTGATCGCGCGGCTGGGCGAGGCGATGAATTTCGAGCATTACGACCGCGGCTGGCACACCACCGCGACTTTGGGGGCGCTGGGCGCGGCGGCTGCGGTGGCGCGGCTGCTGCGGCTCGGACCGGAACAGGCGAGCCATGCGCTGTCGCTGGCGACCAGCCGGGCGGCGGGCTATACCTGCCAGTTCGGGTCGCATGCCAAGCCGATGCAGGCGGGATTCGCCGCGCAGGCGGGGCTGGACTGCGCCTTGCTGGCCCGGGCGGGCGTCACCGGGCAGCGGCATGTGCTGGATCATCCCAGGGGCATGGCCGCTCTGACCGGCACCTGCGACCGCGCCCGGCTGGAGGAGGCGCTGGCGCGGCTGGGCGAACCGCTGGCGCTGGGGGACTACGGGCTGATCCTGAAACCCTGGCCCAGTTGCGGCTATACCCACCGGATCATGACCTGCGCGCTGGAGCTTGCCCCGCGGATCGGCTCGCCGGACGAGATCGAACGGATCGATGCGCATCTGCCCGATTTCCACCATGCGATCCTGCCCTTCGCGATGCCGGCGACGCGCGCCGAGGCCCTGTTCAGCCTGCCTTTCGTCTGCGCCATGGGGCTGGCGCGGCAGGCGCTGACGCTGGCGGATGTTGAGCGCCCGGTCTGGGAGGCGCCCGACATCGCCGGGCTGATCGCACGCACCCATGTGCATCCGGTCCGGCCCGCGCGGCCGCATCTGAACTATGACCCGGACGAGCCCGACCGGCTGACCGTCACGCTGAGGGACGGCCAGCGCCTGAGCGCGGCCTGCGCCTATCCGGTCGGGGCGCCGCAGAACCCGATGCGCCCGGACCAGCTGCGCGCCAAGTTTCTGGCCAATGCGGGGCCGTTGGGCGCCGGCGTGGTCGATGCAGTGTTGGCGTGGCCGGACGCACCGTCGATCCTCGACCTGCTGAGACCGCTGGAGGCCGAAGGATGAGCCGGCTGCGGTCCGGCCGCGCCGCTCGGCGCGCGGAACGGGTCAACGGCGCCGGGTCCGGTCCCACCGCCGCGATCTGGCCGGGGATCGAGGGCGGGCGCTATCGCCCGATCCCGCAGGACGGCATCCGGGCCATCCACGACACCGCCCTGCGCATTCTGGCCGAGGTGGGGCTGGCCCGCGCCACCCCGCGCTGCATCGACACCGTGACGGCGGCGGGCGGCCGGTTGACCGAGACGGGGCGGCTGCTGTTTCCGCGCGCCACGGTGGAGACCGTGTTGGAAACGGCGGGGCGCGGGTTCAAGCTGTACGGTCAGCGGCCCGAACACGACCTCGACCCGTCCGGCACCCGTATCCATCTGGGCACCTCGGGCGCGGCGGTGCACATCATCGACAGCGAAACGCGCAGGGTGCGCGACAGCACCTTGCAGGATCTCTGGGACATGGCGCGGCTGGCCGAGGCGCTGCCCAACATCCACATGTTCCAGCGCACCGTGGTGGCGCGCGACCTGACCGATCCGCACGAGATGGAGCTGAACACCGCCTATGCCTGCGCGTCGGGCACCGCCAAGCCCATCGGCACCTCGTTCAGTTCGGCCCGGACGATGCGCGACGCCATCGACATCTTTCACCGCATCGCCGGCGGCGAGGCCGCGTGGCGGGCCAGGCCGTTCTGCTGCGTCTCGACCTGTTTCGTCGTCCCGCCGCTCACCTTCGCCGAAGAGGCGCTGGGCATCATCGAATGCGCCGCCGAGACCGGCACGCCGCTGAAGCTGGTCTCGGCCGGCCAGGCCGGCGCGACCTCGCCCGCGCCGCTGGCGGGCGCGGTGGCGCAGCAGACCGCCGAGGTGCTGGCCGGTCTGGTCTATGTCAACCTGCTGAACCCCGGCCACCCGGCCCTGTTCGGCGCGCTGCCCTTCGTCAGCGACCTGCGCACCGGGGCGATGTCGGGCGGCTCGGCGGAACAGGGCGTGCTGATGGCCGCCTGTGCGCAGATGGCGCAGTTCTACGGCATTCCCTGCGCGGTCTCGGCGGGGATGACCGACAGCAAGATGCCGGATTTCCAGGCCGGCTACGAAAAGGGCATCACCGAACTGCTCAGCGCGCTGGCCGGCGCCAACCTGATCTACGAGGCGGCGGGCATGTACGGGTCGCTGCTGGCGGCGTCCAAGGAAAGTTTCGTGCTGGACAACGACCTGATCGGCTCGGTCCTGCGGGCGACGCGGGGGATCGACGTGACCGAGGACACGCTGGCCTTTGACGTGATCCGCGAGGTCTGCGTGACCGGGCCGGGGCATTTTCTGGGCGCCGGGCAGACGCTGGACCGGATGCAGTCGGATTACTATTACCCGGCCATGGCCGACCGGCGGACGCCGCAGGAGTGGGGGGCGTCGAACCCCGAGGATCTGCTGGACCGGGCGCGGGACAGGACGCGCGCCCTGCTGGCCGCGCCGCCGCCGTCACATATCCCGCCCGAGGTGGATGCCGAGATCAGGCGGATCTATCCGATCCGCCTGCCCTGACGCTTACCCGGTTCTGCCGTCCTCGGCGGTTTCGTTCAGCTCCATATGGCCTTCGCCCCGGTTCAGGACGCGGCGCAGCATCGGTTCGAAGAATTCCAGCGGCCTGGTCGGGTAGTCCGGATCGAACGCCTTTTGGTCGTACTCGTGACAGAAATACCGGCAATCCTCCCAATAGGGGCTGTCACGGTACTTGTCGCGGGCGTTGCGGTCGCCGCCCAGGTGGTGGTTGTAGTAATAGCCCTGGAAGACGCAGTGATGCTTGAGAATCCAGTGGGTGCGGTCGCTGACATAGGGCTTCATCATCGCCGCCGAGAGCTCACCGTGATTGTAGGGCGACAGGATGTCGCCGATGTCATGCACCAGCGCGGCCACCACCAGTTCCTCGTCCGCACCGTCTTCGTAGGCGCGGGTCGCGGCCTGAAGGCAGTGCTGATAGCGGTTCACCGGATAGGGCGTCCAGTCCTCGTCCAGCGAGCGGATGGCGTCGAGAATGCGGTCCGGCAGGGCGGCGTTGTAGGCTTCCTCATATGCCATGACCGCGTCCCAATCGGCCTTGGTCGCCTCTTCGAACGTGGTCCAGGTGGGTTTGTGGGTCTTGTCCAGCATGATCTGTCCTCTGGCCTGAATCTGCCGAGAGGATAGACGAGTCGCGTTGCGCAAAAAAATGAATTGATTTTATCATTCCGATAAAAAAATACTTTCACATGCAGATGAAGGCGCTGACAACCTTTCTGTGCGTGGCCGATACCGGCGGCTTTCACGCGGCCGCGCGGCGGCTGAACGTGACGCAAACCGCGGTCAGCGCCCGCATCCGGCAGATCGAGGAGGCGACCGGCAAGGCCCTGTTCACGCGCGGCGTCGGCGGCACCGCGCTGACGGAGTTCGGACGCCAGTTCCGGCCCTATGCCGAGCAGATGGTGTCGCTGTGGTCCTTCGCATCGAACGATCTGCCGGCGCAGACGCAGAACCGGGTCGCCTTTAGGCTGGGGGCGCAGCTGAGCATCTGGGATCCGCTGCTGGTGGATCTGGCGGTCAGTTTCGAGGAGCATTTCGGCAAGCTGCTGCTGACCCTGAATTACGATCACGACCTGAACATGGTGGATGCGGTCGCCACCCATGTCCTCGACGCCGCGCTGACGCACGAGAAACCGGGCGATGCGCGCACGATCTGTCATGCGCTGCCGCCCGAACGGCTGATCCTGGTGGAAACGCCGGGCGCCTCGGACGGCGTGCCGCCGCTGTTCGTCAATCTGGAGCTTGGCGACCTCTACCAGGATCACGTGCGCGGGGCGGCGCGGGCCGCCTCGGGGCAGACGATCTTTCTGGGCAACTGCATGATGGCGTTGCGCTATGTGCTCCGGCGCGGCGGGCGGGGGTTCTTCCCGGCTGGCGTGGTTGCCGAGCATGTCGAGTCCGGTGCGTTGGTGCCGGTGCCCGGAGCGCGCGACTTGATGCTGCCGCTCTACCTCGTGTCCCGCCCGGACGCCGAGGTTCGGGAACTGATCGACGAGTTGCTGAGCTGCCTTGAGGCGCTGCGCGAGTGAACGCCGGTTCCGGCCCTGGATGTCAGATCAGCATCTCCAGCCTGGCCCCCGGAAAGCGCGCCAGAGCCTCGGCCATGCGGTCTCGGGGCAGGAGGCAGAAGGCCGTCGAAAGCCCGTCCGCCACGGCCGCGCCGGGGGCCGAAACCGAGACCGCCCGATGCAAGGACACGCCGCCGCGTGGGTCGAGGATATGCCCCTGCCCGGCGCTCAGCATGGTGGCGTCAGGGGCCGAGGTGGCCACGGCGCGGTCGCTGAGGGTGATCCGCTGCCGCACCGCCCGGTCGGGCCCGAGCAGGCCGACGCGCCAGGCCGCCCCGTCGGCGCGTGTGCCCAGCGCCGCGATCTCGCCCATGTCCACCAGCACGTCGGTCAGCCCGTGCGCCCGCAGCAGATCGGCGATGCGGTCGGTGATCGCGCCCTGGGCGATTCCGTTCAGCGTCAGCGCGGATGTGCCGGGCCGGGCCAGACGCACGCTGTCGGGGCGCACCCGCACCTTGTCCCAACCAACGGAGGCGCGGGCCTGTTCGATCTCGGCGCGGGGCCGGCCAAGGGCCAGCGCCATCCAGAGCGGCTGCACCGTCGGGTCGAAGGCGCCGCCGGTGGCCTGGTGCAGCGCCGCGCACAGGCTCAGCACGTCCAGCAGTTCCGGCGCGGGGGATGACAAGTGGCCCGCGGCGTTCAACCGGCTCAACTGCGAGTCGGGCCGGTAGAGGCTGAAGATCCGCTCCAGCCGGTCCAGTTGCGCCTCGACCGCGGCAATGACGGGCGCAGCCTGCGCGTCGTCCAATCCTTCGATGCGCAGGCTGGCCCCGGCCCCCAGCGCGGTTCCGCGCCACCGGGCAACCGGTGCGCCAATGGCACCTGCGGGCAGCGCCGCGCAGGCGGCCGAGATGGTCAGAAAACGACGGCGGGATAGGCGGGTCATGCCGGGGTCTCCAGTGTCATGTCCAGATCGACCGGGCCGAGAACCTCGGCATCCGGGATGTCGGCCAGTCGCATGGCCGAACCGCCGTAGCGGGCGATGAAATCTTCCGCGGCGCCGGGATCGGCAAAGGGCACCACCTCGGGGGCGCCCATGCCGCCGGCGACATCGGCGCCGACGACGAAGGTCGCGCCCTCGGCGGCGATCCAGTTGGAGATGCCCGGCGAGGCCCAGCTGGGGGCCACGCCCATGTCGCTAACATAGACGGCGGTGATTTCGGCGTCGCGCTCGGGGCTTTTGAGATAGGCCAGCATGTCGCGCACCTGCGCGAAGAACAGCGGTGCGGGATGGCCCTGCAAGTGGATCTGCCCCTTGGGGCCGCCATGTTCGGCCACGTTCATCTGGCAGAAATAGCTGAGCGCGGTTTCGGTCAGGTCCATCGGCGCGGGCGGCGCGGCGGCCTGTTCTTCTTTGCAGGCCGCGAGAGCGACCAAGGCGATCAGGGCGATACGTTTCATGGTTCGACCCTCCGGAAAGCGAGCCGGGCCAGGCCAAAACCCAGCACCGGCCAGATCAGCAGCGAGGCGGGCGCCGCCCAGGCCGGCAGGGCCTGCGCCGCGCCGGTCATGCCGGATGCCATGGCCACGCCTTCGGTTGCGGCGATGTTCCACAGACGGAATGCGTCGGCCGGGTTGGCCACCATCACCCAGGGAAAGACGGATTGGGTGAAGGTGCCGCCCTGATCCATGACCACGGCCCCCAGCAGGCCGAGATCGTAGAGGACGACAAAGACGAGCCAGAGCCCGGCCGACAGACCCGCCGCCGCCGTGGCGCCCCGTGCCAGGGCCGACAGCAGGTATCCCAGCGCCAGGAACACGGCGCCCAGCAGGATGGAAGTGAGGATGAGGCGCAACAGCGCCGTCAGGCTTTCGGGGCCGGCGCCGCCGAACCAGGCGGCGACCGCGCCGGCGGTGCCGAAGCCCACGGTCATGGCAAAGGCGAGCGCCGCCAGATGGGCGGCGAACTTGCCCAGCAGGATTTCGCCGCGCCCGGCCGGATAGGACAGCAGCAGCGCCAGGCTGCCCCGGTCCACGTCGCCGGCGATGGCGTCGAACGAGATCATCAGCGCCAGGAGCGGCGCGAGATAGACCGACAGGGTGGTCATCGAGGCAACCGAGACTGTCAGCATGTCCACGCCCAGCGTGCCGGTGGGGGCGCTGCCCGCAAAGGTCAGGGCCAGCGCGAACAGCACCATGATCAGGGTCGCGACCAGCAGCCAGCGGTTGCGGCGCAGGATCAGCATTTCGGCGCGGGTGATGGCAAGAAAGCGGGTCATTGCAACTCCTCCCGTGCGTAGTGGCGATAGAGGTCTTCGAGCCGGGGCGGCGTCATCTCGACATCCGCCACCGCCTCGCCCAGACCGGCGATACGGCGCAGCGCCTCCATCTTGTCGGCGGGCAAGCACAGCAGTTCGACCGACGCGCCGTTGATGCGGCTGCCGCCCAGTTCCGCGGCCAGCGCCTCGGCATTGTCGGTGGCGCGGACCCGCAGCCGGATCGGCAGCCCGGCCAGCGCCGACAGGTTGGCCAGCGTGTCGTCGGCCACCATCCGGCCCTTGCGCATGATGGCGATGCGGTCGGTGCGGGCCTCGACCTCGGTCAGGGCGTGGCTGGCGATCAGCACCGCCGTCCCCTGCCCGGCCAGCTCGTCGATGATGGCATAGAGATCCTGGCGCGACAGCGGATCGAGCCCGCTGGTCGGTTCGTCCAGCAAGGCCAGCTTCGGCCGACCCAGCAGCACCTGCGCCAGGCCCAGACGCTGCCGCATCCCCTTGGAATAGGTGCCGATGCGCCGGTCGAGCGCGTCACCGAGCCCGACCCGTTCGAGCAGGCCGGGAATGTCGGCGCCCTCGCCCGAGAGCCGGGCGAACAGGGTCAGCTGCTCGCGCCCGGTCAGCGCCGGATGGAACGAGACCGCCTCGGGCAGATAGGCCGTGTCGCGGCGGGCGGCGGCGCTGCCGGGGGCGGCTTCGCCCACGCGGATGGTTCCGCCATCGACCGGGATCAACCCGAGGATGGACTTGATGAGGGTCGATTTGCCCGCGCCGTTGTGGCCCAGGAGCGCAACACGCTCGCCGGGGGCAAGGATCAGGTCGATATCGCTGAGGACGCGGATCCTGCCGCGGTCCTTGCAGACGTGTCGGATGGTCAGGGCCTTATCCGTCATGAGGCACCTTTTGCATGGCTGGGGGTTGGGGGGCTTGCATCAGGGGATTGCTGTCGATCACGCCGCCCGGCAGCAGCGCCGGGAACGCGGATTGCGACCAGCGCACCAGCTGCACGGCGGGGGAACCGAGCAGCAGCTTGGCTGAGGGTTGGGTCCACAGCACATGGTCCATCGAGTCATTGGGGCGATAAGGGGCGTCGGCGATGCCGTCGCCGTTCACGTCATAGGCGGCGAAATCGGACCAGTAGTTGCCGCGCCCGTCCTCGGACCATTCGACCCAGCGGGTCGAGACGTATTTCACCTGCGTCCGGTTGCCGACAAAGGCGTTGCCGACGATGCGGTTGCCTTCGGACCCGGCGGTGAAGTGGATGCCGATGCCGCATCCCTGGAACCAGTTGTCCGAAAACTCGTTCTTGTTGGCATTGTAGAGGAAGGTGCACTTCTCTTTCGCACCCATCACCACATTGCCCGAGATCACGCTCTGGTTGGCGTAGTTCAGCATGACGCCGTGTTCGCGGTCGTCGATGGACACGTTGTCGATGACCTTCACGCGCTTGGTGAACATCACCGCATAGCCCAGATCGTTGCCGATCGAGACATTGCCCGAAACCTCGGAATGGTCGGCATACATGTAGTGCACGGCAAAGCGCAGGTCGCGGAACAGGTTGTTGCGGAACACGTTTTTCTTGGACGAGTTCACGAAGATGCCGTCGCGGCCATACTGGATGTCGTTGTCTTCGACCACCGCGCCGGGGGCGTTCCAGACGTAGACGCCATTGCCGCGCGCGTTCATGTGGCGGTCCTGACGGCCTTCGATCCGGTTGCCGCGCACGATGCTGTCATCCGCGCCGTGGATATCGACACCGTAGAGGTTGCCGATCAGCACGTTGTCCTCGACCACGGCCGCGCGGGCGGTCTTGGTCAGCTGGATGCCGCTGTCGATGCCGTCATGGTCCGAACCCGAGCCGATCACCGTCAACCCGCGCAGGGTCACGTCCGGGCCGGTCACGGTGATGACGCTGCCGGTGCCCTGTCCGTCGATGGTGGCCCGGCCCTGCCCGTCGATGGTGACGGGCCGGTCCAGAACCAACCGCTCTTTGTACGTGCCGGGCGACAGGCGGAGGGTGTCGCCATCCGCCGCCTGCGCCAGTATCTCGTTGATGGCCCCCGCCCGGTTGGGCACATCCCAATCCGCCGCCCAGAGGGGCGAGCCGAGCAGGAGCGGTATGAGCAGGGGCCAGCGCATCTTAGGCGCTCCGAGGCTCGACGAACATCCGTCCGCGCATCTCCATGTGGAGCGCGTGGCAGAACCACTGGCAATAGAACCAGTGCACGCCCGGACGGTCGGCGATGAAAGTGACCGAGGCGGTGGCCATCGGTGCGATTTCCATCGCGATGCCGAAGTTCGACAGGCACAGCCCGTGGGTCACGTCGTCCACGTCATCGAGGTTGGTGACATAGAGCGTGACTTCGTCGCCCTGCTTGACGGTGAACTTCTCCAGGCTGAAGGTCGGCGCGGTCGAGGTCATGTAGACGCGGACCTTGTTGCCGTCGCGGATCGGCTCGTCGGCGCCGTCTTCCAGCACCACACCGTCCGCCTCGGCCTGTCTGCGGGCATCCTCCCACATCGGGTCGTTGCGGTCCCAGACATTGACCGGGTTGACGATGTCGCGACGCACGATGATCGAGTCATGCGGCTCGGCAAAGGTCGGACCGTCATGGACCACCTTCATCTTGTCGCCGGAGATGTCGATCAGCTGCTCGTTCTCGGGTTTCAGCGGACCCACGTTCAGGAACCGGTCCTTGGAGAACTTGTTCATCGAGATCAGCCACTTGCCGTCGGCCTCGGCGGTTTCGCCCATCGAGGTCGAGTTGTGGCCCGGCTGATAGTGCACGTCCACCTTGTCGAGGATCGGGTCAACGTCCTCGCCCGCGAACTGGCGGATGGCGGCGTCGATGTTCCACTTCACCACCTGGCTGTCGAGGAACAGCGTGGTAAAGGCGTTGCCCTTGCCGTCGAACGCGGTGTGAAGCGGGCCAAGGCCCAGCTGCGGTTCGGCGACGATGGCGGAACGCGGATCGGCGTTGTCCGTGAACAGCGCATCGACCTTTTCCACATCGATCACGGAAACGGTCGGGGACAGCTTGCCGTTGATCATGATGTGCTTCTTGTCGGGCGCGGCGTTCACGCCGTGCGGCGAGTTCGGGATCGGGATGTAACGGGTGTAGTTCTTGCCCGACTCCTTGCGCCCGTCGACGACCTTGACACCGTTCAGCTCCTGATAGTCGCCCGCGGCGATGCCGGCCTCGATTTCCTTGAGGTTGAAGACGACCACGTGGTCCAGCTCGTTCTCGGTCATCTCGGCCAGGTTCATGCCCATCTCCGAGTTGTACGAGGTCGAGAAGGCGTATTTGCCCTGATAGTCGCAGTCGGTGTTGTCGAGGTTGCCCGACACGATCACCTGCCACGCGATTTCCATCGTGTCGCCGTCGATGGCGGTGAAGATGTTCACGTATTGCGACGGATCGTCCAGGATCTCTCCATCGTTGACCAGAGGGGCCTCATGCTCGCCATTGGCGAAGACATAGCCGGTGCGCGGGAATTTCTGCGGGCGCAGGCCGTGGATGTCATGCGCGTTCGGGATCTCGATGATCTTGTCGCATTTCATCACGTCGCAGCGCACGCGGGCCACGCGGGTGTTGGCCTTGTCGTTCATGAACAGATAGCGGCCGTCATAGGTGCCATCGGTGAACGACATGTGCGGGTGGTGCAGGTCGCCGTTGTCATAAGTCACCTTGCCGTTGGCGGCGAGGTATTCCTTGGTTTCCGGCAGCAGCCCTTCGGTCAGCACCTTGAGCGACTCGTTGGTCTGGCCCCAGCCGGTGGCAGAGCAGCGGTTGAACACCGGCACCCGCATCAGCTCGCGCATGGAGGGCACGCCCAGAATGCGCAGCTCACCGGTCTGGCCCGAGGACCAGAAGCCGTAATATTCATCCAGTTCGCCCGGCTCCAGGGCGGCGTTGGCCGCGGCGCTGGCCTCTTTCGCGGTCATCAGGGTCGAACCCAGACCGGTCCCGGCCAGCACGGCGCCGGTGGCGGTGGCCCCCAGCATCCCGCGACGGGTGATGTTCAGTTTGTTCTCGTGTTCCGACATGATCGTTCCTCCTTTCAGGAAACTACTTTCGGTTTGGCGTTCGGATGGTTCGCCGGTGGTGGTCCGAGAGGGGTCTTGAGATCGACCGACCCGGTCTTGGCTCGCCGTTTCAGCTGGCGGATGACGACGGGACACTTGGTCTCGGACTGATAGAGCACCTGGCAATGCAGGCAGGTGACGCATTCGTTCGGGTTGATCTCGCCGGTCGGGTGGATGGCCTGGACCGGGCATTCGTTGCGGCAGGTCTGGCAGGGACTGCCGCAATCCTTGTAGCGCCGCAGCCAGTCGAACATGCGGATGCGCGCCGGGATGGCCAGCGCCGCACCGAGGGCGCACAGGTAGCGGCAGTAGAATCGCTCGACGAACAGCCCGATCGCCAGCAGGCCGACGGCAAAGACCACGAACGGCCATTCGCGGACGAATTTCAGGATGATCGCGGTCTTGAACGGCTCGATCTCGGCGAATTTCTCGGCCAGCGGGATCGAGACGATGGACAGGCCGAACAGACCCAGGAAGATCATGTATTTCAGCGGCCAGAGGCGTTCGTTCAGGCCCCAGGGCAGCGACCATTGCGGCACCTTCAGGGCGCGGGCGATCTTGTTGGTCAGCTCTTGCAGGGCGCCGAACGGGCAGAGCCAGCCGCAATAGGCGCCGCGGCCCCAGAACAGCAGGGCGGCGGCCACGGCGAACCACTGGACGAAGACCAGCGGATCGAGCAGGAAGGCATCCCAGGTGAAACCGCTGCGCAGGCTGCCGGCCAGCGCCATAATGTTCACCACGCTCAGTTGGGCATTAGCGTACCAGCCGATGAAGAACAGGGTCATGGTCAGGAACCCGATGCGGAACCAGTAGAACACCCGCGCGTTCATCGTGGCGTGGAACTGGAAGAAGAATGTCGCGGTCAGCACCAGCAGCATCACGCCCAGAACCGCGATCTCGACCTGCCGGTCCTTCCAGATCCGCTGCCACAGGGCGGTCTTGGCGGCCGCCTCGCCGGTGGCGTCGTCTACCACCGCGGGGGCGGCGGCGGGCAGCAGGTAGCGTTCGGGCAGCTTGTAGCCGAGATCGAAGGTCAGAAAGGTCTTTTCCACCGCGCCAACGGCCCGTTGCGCCAGCAGTTGCAGGCGGAAGGGCGCGGCGGGATCGAACTCCGCATCGGCGGGGATCTTGAAGATGTCGAGTTCGGCAAAGCTCGGCGCATCGGGGGCCGCGACCGCGCCCAGACGCCGCTGCTGGCGGTCGAAGAACCGCACCGACCGGTCGCCCTGGATGAGCTGAATGCGGTCGAATATCCCGCCGCGGACATAGCCGGAGCCCTTGAAACTATAGGCCCCGCGGCCCAGCACCAGAATGGCGTGCTCGCCCTCGTCCAGCCAGTTCATCAGGTTCTGGTATTCGGCTTCGCCCAGCAGGGACTTGCCGATGGACGGCACCGAAACCAGGGCCATGTGCATGTCGATGAAGGTGTCGTCGGGCGCGCCCGGTTCGGGCCGGTTGATGGCGCGCTGGTCGCCGGTGGCCTCGAACGCCGCGTTGATCTGGCCGATGTCGAGGGTCATCCGCCGCACCGAGCCGTCGCCCGACAGCGTGGCCCAGTCATAGGTTTCGGTCTGGGCCATGTCGATTTCGCGCCTGGGGCCTTCCGGTTGCACGGGGGACAGGCCGCCGAGGCCCAGGGCGCGGGACACCTTGATCCCGGCGCGCACCAGGCTGTCGTCGATCACCATGATCGTCACCGTCGCGCCGGAAATGATGTCGAGGTCATGCCCCTCGCCGCCGGTCGCCGCCTCGCGCTTGAGATCGAGCCCGGCATAGCCTTCGGTCAGATCGACCATGCGCGAGTTGGGAATGCCAATGAGAACAATGGGTTCCGAGTGCTTGACGAGCTTCACGCCGGTCAGAACCGCATCGCCGTCGATGGCGGCGACCACGTGGATGGGCTTGCCGGAATAGCCGGTCGTGCCGACGAAATCCGAGGTCAGGAAGGCCCAGGCCACGGTCTCGCCGCCCTTGCGAACGGGGGCGACTTTCACGTCGTCGCGCACCGGGCCAAAGGAGTCGGCGCCGGGGGCGAGTTCGGACGGGTCTATGTCGGGAAGGAAGCTGGCGAGGCTGTCGGCCTGCGCGGTGGCGGCGCCGAGGCAGAACAGAACGAGGGCCAGCAGAGTATGAAATGCGCGCTTCACGACCACGGCGCACCTCCGGTTGCTTGGGTTGACGCCATGGACGCGCGCGGGGCGCGGTCGGTTCTCGTGTGCGGCATGCGCGGGGGACCGCGGCCGCGGGTCCAGAATTGCGCCGGATCGTCCGGTTTGTACGCCCCGTGAGCCCCGTATCTTCCGGTTTGTACGAAACGGATCGGGGCGATCGCGGGCAGGTCGGGCAGCGGCGCGTCGGCGGTCGCGGCGCACAGGACGCAGCGCGCGCAATCCGGGCAAGAGGCGGTGTGGGTTGAATCCTGGTTCGGAGTCACCTGAACCCACACCGCCCCTGCCTCCGAGCAGATCTCCATCCATTCGCCCTGCTCCGCGCTCGCCAGCGACGGAGCGATGAGTTGCAACAGCAACAGGAGGATGCCCAAGACCCCGGCCACGTTAAGGGACGCGCGAACGGTGGAACGAGGGTTTGGACGGCGGGCGAACATGAAACATCCGACTCGGAATTGGTCTGTGACCCGAGTCCTATGCCTGCGCCCGGACGGGTTACTTGACTTTGGTCAGGCCGTGCCCGCCGTTTCGATCACGTTTTGGTCCGAGTCGTTGATTCGGTTCGGAAAACCTCCGCTATCGCCATTTGACCGGTCCGACCTATACTCCTTTCGCAAGGTCAAAGGCCCGGTGCCGGCACCGGGCCGGACCACGTTGATTGACGGAGTACCGGAGGACATTGAATGACCAGCCTGGTTTGGAAAGCCGCCGCCCTGGGCACCGCCCTTGCCTGGACGAGCGCGGGCGCGGCGCAGGAGATTGCCGACACGATCTATACGGGTGGGCCGATCCTGACGATTGCCGACGCCCGGCCGACCGCCGAGGCGGTGGCGGTGAAGGACGGGCGCATTCTGGCGGTGGGCGATCTGGCCGATCTGACCCGGCATCAGGGCGCCGAGACGCAGATCTTCGATCTGGACGGGCGGGCGATGCTGCCCGGCTTCGTCGATAGTCACGGGCATGTGGTCATGGGCGGGCTGCAGGCCCTGTCGGCCAATCTGCTGGCCCCGCCGGATGGCGACGTCACCGACATTGCCAGCCTTCAGGCGGCGTTGACCGACTGGGCCGCGCAGAATGCCGAGGCGGTGGACCGAGTGAAGATGATGGTCGGCTTCGGATACGACAATGCGCAGCTGGCCGAATTGCGGCACCCGACGCGGGACGATCTGGACGCGGTGTCCGAGGATCTGCCGATCGTCATCGTCCACCAGTCCGGGCATCTGGGCGTGGCCAATTCCAGGGCGCTGGAACTGGCGGGCATAGATGCCTCGACCCCCGATCCGGCGGGCGGCGTCATCCGGCGCGATCCGTCCGGCGAGCCCAACGGCGTTCTGGAGGAATACGCGTTTTTCACCGTGCTCGTTCCCATGCTGTCCGGACTGGGGCCGGACGGGATGACCGCGTTCGCACGCGCGGGCTCGGAGCTTTGGGCGAGCTACGGCTACACGACGGCGCAGGAAGGCCGGAGCGCGGCGGCGGTGGTCGAAGCGCTGAAGGCGCTGGATGCCGCCGGCGGGCTGGAGGTTGACGTGGTGGCCTATCCGGATGTGCTGGAAGACCGGGACTATATCGCGGCGAACGTGTCGAAGGAGTACACCGGGCGGGTCCGCGTGGGCGGGTGCAAGCTGACCATCGACGGCTCGCCGCAGGGGTTCACCGCGCTGCGCGATCGCCCCTATTACGATCCGGTGGGCGACTATCCGCCCGGCTATGCCGGCTATGCCTCGGTCACGATGGAGCAGGTGCAGGAGGCGGTGGACTGGTGCTATGAACGGGGCGCGCAGATCCTGACCCACGCCAATGGCGAGGGCGCGTCGGACATGCTGATCGCGGCGCTGGAGTCGGCTCAGGCGACATACGGCGATCCGGGCAATCGCCCGGTGCTGATCCACGGCCAGTTCCAGCGCGAGGACCAGATCGACAGCTACAAGCGGCTGGGCGTTTTTTCGTCGGTCTTTCCGATGCACACCTTCTATTGGGGCGACTGGCATCGGGATCACACGGTCGGGCCGGTGAATGCGGAGAACATCTCGCCCACCGGCTGGATCCGGCAGCGCGGGTTGATGTTCGGCACCCATCACGATGCGCCGGTGGCGCTGCCCGACAGCATGCGGGTGCTGGCGGCGACCGTGACGCGCCGAACCCGGTCCGGCGACATCCTCGGCCCGCATCAGCGGGTCGATGTGATGACCGCGCTCAAGGCGATGACGATCTGGCCGGCCTGGCAGCATTTCGAGGAAGACGACAAGGGCAGCATCGAGGCCGGCAAGATCGCGGATTTCGTCCTGCTGTCGGACGACCCGACCGCCGTCGATCCGGAAACGCTGGCCGAGTTGGAGGTGCTGGTCACGATCAAGGAGGACAAGGTGATCTTTGAAGCCGAGGAGGGCGTCCGCGAGGGCCATCTGAGGATGTCGCCCTTTGCCGCCGATCCGGCGCTTGCGCATGAGTTCCTGCACGCCATCCATGAAGGACTGGGCCGGATCTAGGGTGCGGCGCAGCCCGGCGGGCGCCGCGGATCACGCGCCGGGCGCCGGTTTTGCCGCCTCCTTGCCCAGCGCGGCGATCATGTCGTCCACCCGTTTCTGCACCAGTTCCAGATGCAGGCGGGCGTCGTACTGACCCTGGCGGTAGGCCGCCGGCAGGCGAATGCGGGCCAGACGCTCGTCCAGCTCGGCCAGCCGTGTCCGCATCGCGCCCAGTTCCGCCTCGGACGGGTCGTCGCCGAGCTCGTCCTCGATCTGGCGGATTTCCGGGTAGTGCTGCCAGACCCGCCAGCGCATGAAATAGGCGTATCCCAGCGGCAGGAGCCGCAACAGCGGGATGACGATGAAGAAGAACGGCAGAAACAGCAAAAGCACCCGGTTGACCTGTGCCGCGACCCAATAGGGCAGCCAGTCGTGCCAGGTGGAGGGGCCTTCCTGAAGCAGTTGCCGGGCGTTGTTGTTCTGGGGCAGCCCGGTGCCCTCGACCGATGGAAATGTGCCGGGATCGGTGATGATGCCGCGATTGCGGTGCAGCGCGATCGCCGCCATGGTCAGCCGGTTCACCAGCGCCGGATGCAGGTCCGGGCGCACCGCCAGCCGCGCCTCGAGCGCGATCAGCTTGCGCGGACGGGGCGGCAGCACCGGGTCCAGCGACATGCCGCCGGCCGGCACCGTGACGACGCGGGCATATTCCAGCCGCCGCGAGATCGCCTCGACATGCTGCAGCGCCAGCACCCGCAGCCCCGGCTGGTGATAGGCGCGGCGCAGATAGGGCGCGTCGATCGGGGCGACGAACACGGCCATGTCGATCCGGTCGGCGGTGAGCGCGTCGATGGCGTCGTCATAGGGGATCTCGAAATGTTCGTTGTCCTCGCGGGTCAGGCCGACGGCGCGTTCGAAATCGCGAAACGCCGCCTCGGTGCCCGATCCCGGCGCGCCGGAATTGATCCGCAGGTTGCGCCAGCGCGCCGGGTTGCGGGCAATGCCCGAGCCGTCGCGGACCAGAAAGATCATCGGTTCGTAGAACACCGCCCCGATCGCCTCGACATCCGCGGGATCGGCCGCGATGCCGCCCTGGAGAAAGCCGGCCTCGACCCGGCCGTCCTCCAGAAGGCGCGCGTTTTCGACCGATCCGGCGGTTTCGACGATCTCCATCCGGATGCCGTCGCGGGCCAGCAGATCGGCATAGTTGCGGGCGATCTCGACATAGGCGCCGCCGGCGGGCCCCGCGGCAAAGCGGAAGCTGCCCGGCGGGTAGAGCCGCGTCAGGATCACCGCCAGCGCGGCCAGCACGATGCAGACGGAGATGACGAACCACGTTCTCATTGTCCCTCCGGGGGGGGGCGGAAAACACTTGTATTGCAGAACGCTACGGCGGCGCGGCGCGCAAGACAAGCATCCTAGCGGTTGCGTTTCGGCAGCGGTGCGTTGGCGGTCCAGTCCCAGGTGCCCTCATCGCGCTCGGCGACCGCCTGTTTCCAGCCGACCTGCTCGGCGCGGGTCTTGAAGTTGATCCCTTCCGGCGAGTGCCGGGTGATGCCGTCGAAGATCGTCGCCAGCCGCTGGGTCTGCATCACGCCGGTCTGTTCGATGGCCTGGTTGATCACCAGTTTCTGCATGGCCAGCTGGTTGATCGGAACCGAGGCCATGCGGGCGGCCATCTCTTCCACCGCATCGTCCAGCGACTCGGCGGGCACCGCCCTGAGCACCAGACCCATCTCGGCCGCCTCGCGCCCGCTGATCCTGTCGCCGGTGAACAGCATCCGCTTGGCCCGTTCCGCGCCCAGGCGATAGACCCACATGGCGGTGGTCGGGCAGCCCCAGACGCGGGCAGGCATGTAGCCGATCTGCGCGTCCTCGGCCATGATCGTCAGATCGGCGCAGAGCGCGATGTCCGACCCGCCCGCGACGGCGAATCCGTGCACCTTGCAGATCACCGGCTTCATCGCGCGCCAGAGCGACATGAACGCCTGGGTGTTCTCCCACATGAAGCGGTAGTCCCTGATCGGATCCCAGGGCATCGGCTGGGTCACCTCGCCCGATCCGTTGCCCTCGGCATAATAGGTCAGGTCGTAGCCGGCGCAGAACGCCCGGCCCCGGCCCGACAGGATCATGACATGCACCTGCGGGTCGGCATCGGCCCGCGCCACCGCCGCCGCCAGCGCGCCCGGCACCTCGTCGTTGATGGCGTTCATCACCTCGGGCCGGTTGAGCGTGATCCGCGCGATGCGTCCGTCCCGTTCGTATTCGACAACTGACATGGCGACCTCCCCTGTTGCGCGGCCAGCAAAGCACGCCGGAGACCGATCCGCCTAGGGAGACCGGGCCGGAACGTCACGTCGCGCGCGGCCCCCCTTGCAATCGCGGCGCGCAGCCGGAACCCTGCCGCCAAAGGGAGGAGACACCATGCTGGACGGCGTCCGCATCATCGAAATCGAAGGGCTGGGTCCCGGCCCCTTCGCGGCCATGCTGCTGGCCGATCTGGGGGCCGACGTGATCACCGTGCACCGCAAGGGCGGCGGCGTGACACCGGGGATGCCCGACCGCTCGCTTCTCGACCGCGGCAAGCGGTCGATCGCGCTCGACCTCAAGGACGCGGAGGATCTGGACACCGCCAGGCGGCTGATCGCCACCGCCGACGGGCTGATCGAAGGGTTCCGCCCCGGGGTGATGGAAAAGCTGGGGCTCGGCCCCGAGACCTGCCACGCGCTGAACCCGGCGCTGGTCTACGGGCGCATGACCGGGTGGGGCCAGTCCGGCCCGCTGGCCCATGCGGCCGGGCACGACCTGAACTACATCGCGCTGTCGGGCGCGCTCTGGTACGGCTCGGCCCCCGGCGATGCGCCGCTGACGCCGCCCACGCTGGTGGGCGACATCGGCGGCGGCGCGCTCTATCTGGTGGTCGGGCTGCTGGCCGGCATCCTGAACGCCCGCGCCACCGGGCAGGGCACGGTGGTCGATGCCGCGATCTATGACGGCTCGGCGCATATGATGAACCTGCTGATGAGCCTCGGCCAGTCCGGCAGCCTGTCCGCCACGCGCGGCCGGAGCCTGCTCGACGGCCCGCACTGGTGCCGCAGCTATGCCTGCGCCGACGGGGGCCATGTCTCGGTGCAATGCCTCGAACCGAAATTCTACGCGCTGTTTCTCGACCGCATGGGGCTGGCCGACGACCCGGAGTTCCAGCGGCAATACGATCCCGAAGCCTGGCCCGGCCTCACCCGCCGCCTGGCCGGGATGTTCCGGCAGCACCCGCGCGATCACTGGGCGGCGCTGTTTCTGGGCACCGATGCCTGCGTCGCGCCGGTCCTGAGCCCGCCGGAGGCCGCCGCGCACGAGATGAACGCCGCCCGCCGGACCTGGCGCGAGATCGACGGCGCGCTGCAGGCCGCCCCCGCGCCGCGCTTTTCCACCCGCGACTGGACCCCGAAACCGGCCCCGGCCCGCGGCGCGCATGACGGCGAGATCCGCGCCGAACTCGACGGATCGCAGGGCCGCTGACCCGCTGCTTCTTTCTGGTCGAAAATACCCCGGGGAGCGCGAGGGGCTGGCCCCTCGCCCGCGCCCTCAGCCGCCGCGCACCGTGTCGATCATCAGCTGCACGTTGTCGGGATCGGCATCCGGGGTGATCCCGTGGCCCAGGTTGAAGATATGCGGCCCCCTGGAAAACGCCTCGACGATGCGCCGGGTCTCGTCCACCAGCGCCTGGCCGCCCGTCACCATATGCGCGGCCGCCAGGTTGCCCTGCACGCAGCCATCGACCTGCACCTGCGCGGCGGCCCATTCCGGCGTCACCGAATTGTCCAGCGCCACGCAATCGACGCCGGTTGCGCGGGCAAAGCCGACATAGCCTTCGCCCGCCTCGCGGGGAAAGCCGATGACCGGGATGCCCGGATGCCGCGCCTTGAGCGCCCGGGTGATGACCCGGCAGGGCTCGACCGCGTATCTGGCGAAGGCGTCGCCCTTGAGCGATCCGGCCCAGCTGTCGAAGATCTTGACCACTTCGGCCCCGGCTTCGATCTGGGCCGAGAGATATTCGATGGTTGCCGCCGTGATCCGGTCGATCAGCGCATCGAACAGCGCCGGATCGCCTTCGCGCAGGGCATGGGCCGGGGCCTGATCCGGGGTGCCGCGCCCGGCGATCATGTAGGTGGCCACGGTCCAGGGCGCGCCGGCGAACCCGATCAGCGCCGTTTCGGCCGGCAGCTCGCGCGACAGGATGCGCACGGTCTCGTAGACCGGGGCCAGCGTCTTGTGGATCGCCTCGACCGGTTTCAGCGCGTCGAACTCCGCCTGGCCGCGAATCCGCGAAAGCCGCGGGCCTTCGCCGGTCTCGAACCACAGCTCCGCGCCCAGCGCCTGCGGCACCAGCAGGATGTCGGCGAACAGGATGGCGGCGTCGAATCCATAGCGCCGGATCGGCTGCAGCGTGACCTCGGCGGCCAGGTCCGGGGTGTAGCACAGCCGCAGGAAATCGCCGGCCTGCTCGCGGGTGGCGCGGTATTCCGGCAGGTAGCGGCCGGCCTGGCGCATCATCCAGATCGGCGGCACGTCCTGCACCTCGCCCGCCAGCGTCCGCAGCAGTTTCTTCGTCTCGGCCATGCGCGCCCCCACTCTTCCGATTTCCGCCACGGGTCCGTCTTCGGCGGCAATTTGTCAAGCTCTGCCCCCATTGTCAGGGCAAAGTGACGCGACTAAAGCTGGGGTCATGACTGCATCCCTGCCCTCCCCCGCATCGCCGCTCAGGATCGGCACCCGCGGCTCGCCGCTGGCGCTGGCCCAGGCCCATGAGACCCGCCGCCGTCTGGGCGCGGCCTTCGACCTGCCGGAGGAAGCCTTCGAGATCGTGGTGATCAAGACCACGGGCGACGATCGCGCCCTGATCGATGCCGACCGGCCGCTCAAGGAGATCGGCAACAAGGGCCTGTTCACCAAGGAAATCGAAGAGGCGATGCTGCGGGGCGAGATCGACATCGCGGTGCATTCCACCAAGGACATGCCGGTGGAACAGCCGGCGGGGCTGGTCCTGGACACGTTCCTCCCGCGCGAGGATGTGCGCGATGCGTTCATTTCGCCCGCGCTGGCCGCGATCCACGACCTGCCGCAGGGCGCGGTGGTGGGCACCTCGTCGCTCAGGCGGCGGGCGCAACTGCTGAACCGGCGGCCCGATCTGAAGGTGGTGGAGTTCCGCGGCAACGTGCAGACCCGGCTCAGGAAGCTGGCCGAGGGGGTGGCGGACTGCACCTTTCTGGCCATGGCGGGGCTGCGGCGGCTGGAGATGACCGGGGTGCCGGCCAACCCGATCTCGCCCGACGACATGCTGCCCGCGATCGCGCAGGGGACCATCGGGATCGAGCGGCGCGCCGACGATCGCCGCGCCGCCGGGTTGCTGGAGGCGATTCACGATGCCGGCACCGGACGGCGGCTGGCGGCGGAGCGGGCGCTGCTGGCGGCGCTGGACGGATCCTGCGAAACGCCGATCGCCGGGCTGGCCGAGCTGGAGGGCGGCAGCCTGCGGCTGCGCGGCGAGGTGCTGCGCCCGGACGGGTCCGAATCGGTTGCCGACGACATGCGCGGCGCGGCCGAGGACGGCGCCGAGATGGGGCGCGCCATGGCGGCCGGGCTGCTGGCGCGGGCCGGGGACGGGTTTTTCGACTGGCGGTGAAAGTTTTTCCGGTTTTTCGTGAAAATTGTGAACTGGATCACTGACGCAACCAGAGGTTTCGGGCGATCGTCGTCTCAGCCAGAATGGCAAAGTGGGGACAAGCCCGATGAAGATCGGATCATTCAGCGGAAATCTGCTGCAATCTCTGGGTCTTGAGGGGGTTGGGCTGATCCTCGTCGGGCTGGTGGGGGCAGTCGGAGAAGACATGTCCACCCCGGAGGCCATGTTGGCGGCAGCCGCGTTCGGAGCCACGGTTTTTGTATGGGTCTGCGCGCGCTCCGGAGGGCAGGAATGCCCCCGGCAGGAGTGTCGCGCAGGCCGGGTTGAAGAGTAACCCGGACGCGGCTGCCATCCCGTCGTGACGCCGCGACGGAATTGACAGAACCCGGCCCGATCTGGGACGATTCGGGCCGAGGAGGCGTCGCAATGACACCCGGTAAGGCCTATCTGACCACCGACGAGATTCGCCCGCTCGCCCGACGTTCGGACGCGATGGGGCTGTGGCTGATCGCCCATTGCTGGGGCACCATCGCGCTGGCGCTGGTGCTGTTCGGCGTCTGGCCCAATCCGCTGACCTTCGTGCTGGCGGTGATGGTGATCGGATCGCGGCAGCTGGGCCTGGCGATTCTGATGCACGAAGCCGCCCACAACGCCCTGTTCCGGACCAAGCGGCTCAACGATTTCGTCGGAGAATGGCTGTGCGGCCGGCCGATTCTGGCCGAGCTGGACGCCTATCGGCACTATCACCTGACCCATCACCGGTTCACCCAGACCGAGAAAGACCCCGATCTGGTGCTGTCGTCGAAATTCCCGACCTCGCACGCCTCGATGAAGCGCAAGTTCACGCGGGATCTGACCGGGCGCACCGGGATCAAGCAGCTTTGGGGCCAGATCGTGATGTCGTTCCGGCTGGCCGGGGACGAGGAGGCGATTCGGGCCGCGGCCTCGGATTTCGCGCAGAGCTTCAACGCGCCGCAGCTGTGGAAGTCGCTGCCGGTCTTCGTGGCGGTGATGGTGATCATGGGGCTGGCGGGGCAATGGTGGTGGGGTCTGGCGTTCTGGCTGCTGCCCTATCTGACCTGGTTCCAGTTCGTTCTGCGCATCCGCAACATCGCCGAACACGGCGCGACCGAGGAATCGGAAAACCCGCTGCAGAACGTCCGGACCACCTTTGCCGGGCCGCTGGCGCGGCTGCTGCTGGCGCCCTATTGGGTGAATTACCATCTGGAACACCACATGATCATGCATGTGCCCTGCTACAACCTGCCCCGGCTGCACCGGGCGCTGGTCAGCAAGGGGCTGGGGCCGCAGATGCGCACCGCGCCCAGCTATGCCCATGCGCTGCGCGAGGCCGGATGGCGGTCGGCCTGAGCCTTACCCGCCGAAGCGGTCCAGAACGTTGCGGGTGATCTGCTCGACCTGCCAATCCCCGCGCGCCAGCCCCATGACCCATTCGCAGGTCGCCGCGTTGAAGACCGTTCCCCTGCCCCGCTCCCAGCACAGGATCACCCCGTTGCCGCGGGTGGAGCGGTCGAGCGTTTCGGCGGTCACGTCGCCGAATCGCATCAACGCCTTGAAGGCCGCATCCGCCCCGCCGATATAGGCCGTTTCGCCCCAGATGCCGTGGTCGGGTTCCAGGTTGGTGGCAAGTCCCATGGCCAGGATTTCGACGCCCGGATCGGTGCCGTCCGCGCCGGTGGGGAATGGCAGGCCGTCCTCCATCCGGCAATCGATGCCGTCCACCTCGTAGCCGAAGATGCGCGACCCGGCCCCGAGGATGTCGCCATAGCCAAGCTGCGTGCCCGCCAGCGCCCAGTGGCCGGGACGATAGACGGTGTAGCCGCCGCTGCCCTGCCCGACGCAGCGGCCGAGGCTGGCATAGACGCCCATCAGCCCGTTGGCGCCGAAGGTGGCCGCGCCCGGCCAGTTGACCGGCGCGACATCCCATGCGCCGGTGACGAGCGCCTGTCGGTCGGTACCCATCAGCGGGTCGCGCTCGTGAGCGGTGTATTTGTAGCAGACCTGCGTCGCGCCGCCGTCCTCGATCCGGGTCTGCCACAGGAAGTTGCCGGCGAATCGCGCGACATGGCCGCCGTTTTCGACGAAGCGATCGACGGCGTGGCGCATGCGGGCGCTCCAGTATTCGTCATGGCCCACGAAGATGGCGCAGCGGTGGCGGGACAGCAGGTCGGGATCGGCGTCGAGATCGTGCTGGGTCACGATTTCCAGTTCATAGCCCTGTGCCTCGGCCCAGCGGGCGAAATGGCGTTCATAGCTGGCCCATCCGGCCGAGGCGTATTTCTTGGAATAGCCATAGGCATAGGCCCATTCCATGTAGGGATAGCGCACCATTCCGCCGGGAACATGCGGGCGTTCGGGAACCGCGCGCGGCGCGCCCCGGGGCAGTTTGCAGAAGCCGCGCGTCCAGGGTCGCCGGGTCGAGACCACGGGGGCGAAGGCGTTGCCCTCGGGGCCGGTGATGCCCTCGTAGTGGTTGGAGCCGCCCCAGCAGTTGTAGGCCAGCCAGGTGCCGGTGGCGCAGACCAGAACGCAGGGCGCGGGCGGATGGTCGGGCGCGCGGCGCAGCAGGAACAGGTGGTGTTCCTCGACCAGATCCTCGCCGCGGCGGGCGCGCAGGGTGATGAGATAGCCGCCCGCTGTCCAGTCCGCCGGGATGTTGAGTTCGAAGCCGGCGGGCCAGTCGCAGCCGCGCACCGAACAGTCGGCGGGCGTGTCGTGATGCACGCCTTGCAGGCCGGATTGCGTGAACACGGGGTCATAGCGGGCGCCGTCGCGGCCGATTTCGATCGCCCAAGTCTCCGCGGTGGTCGAAACGTGCAGCGACAGGCGCTCGCCGGGGCGATAGGTGTAGCGGTCGGTGTAGCCCCAGATCTCGAGCACCGAATCGTCGCGGGCCGGGCCGATGTAGTAGTTGTCGAGGATGTGCCGGGCCTTGGCGCGGGTGCGTGGCGTGATGGCCGGGCCGGCGCTTTCGCTGATCCGCATGGGGGGCTCCGTCTTGCCGCATCGCCGGTCACGGTAAACGTCCTGCCGGCAGGATCAATGGGCGGCAACCGGCGCCCGCCGGTCAGTCGTAGCGCACCGGGCCGCGATAGGGCGTGCGCGCCACGATACCGTGCACCATCGTCGCAAGCGTGGTCAGGTCGGCCACCGGCAGGCCGAGCGCCCGCTGCAGATGGTAGGCATAAGGCGGCAGATCGGTGCATTCCAGGACGACCGAGGTCACGTCCGGGGCTTCGGCCAGCAGGTTCCGCCCGACCGTGACCAGTTCGCCGGCCAGCCGGGCCGCGTCGATGTCGGGGCGTTTGTCGTTAAGGATCACATCCGAGAATTCGGGCTGGTCCTCCATGCCGGCGATGGCGACCGGGGTCGCCCCGGCGCCCACGGCCTCCAGATGCGCCGGGGTGAGCGCCGATTCGCGCGCGGTGATGACCCCGACCCGGCCGCGCAGGCCGGACATCTGGTGCATGAGCGGGATCTGGATCAGGCTTGAGGCAAAGACCGGGACGCGGACCTGCGCCGCAAGCTCGCGCTGGAACAGGGCCATGAAACCGCAGCTGCCGGTGATCGCGGCGCAGCCCTGAGCCTCGAGCTCCTTGGCCGCCGCCAGGAAGGGTTCGAAGAAGGCGAGGCTGGGGCGTTCCAGCAACTCGCGGATCGTGGCGCCGCGCACGACCCGCTTGACGGTCGGGAAAGGCAGGCTTTCGGAACAGCGGATATGGCCGGGCGGCTTGGCGAAATGGGTGTCGAGGCAGAGGATGCCGACGGGGGCGGTCGTGTCAGCCATGCCGAATATCCGTCGTTGGAATCAGTCCGTTGGAAAACCGGCCGGTGGCATAGGCCGAAAGGTCCATGTTGGGTTCGCGCCCGGTCAGCATGTCGGCCAGCAGCTCGCCGGTCTTGGGCGCCATCATCAGGCCGTAGTGGGAGTGACCGAACCCGGCAAAGAGCCCCGGCTGGCCATCGAACGGGCCGATCATCGGCAGGCTGTCCGGAAGCGATGGCCGCCGCCCCATCCAGAAGCTCGGCCCGTCTCCGCAGAGGCCGGGAAACGCGGCTTTCGCCTGCGCCAGCATCCGGCGCCGCTTGCGCGGGTCGGGCGGCGCATCGACGCGCCCGAATTCGGCCTGACCGGCGACGCGCAGGCCGCCCTCCATGGTGGAGGCCACGAATTTGGCGTCGGTGTCCATGACGGAATGGTGCAGTTCGATCCCCGGATCGGGGAATTCCAGGTGATAGCCGCGCTCGGCCACCAGCGGCACCGGCAGGCCCAGCGGGCGCAGGATCTCGGGCGACCAGGCGCCCAGGGTCACGACCACCCGGCTGGCATCGTAGGTATCGGCGTCGCAGGCGATGCGCCAGCCGAGATCGGCGCGGATCAGCCCCCGGATCTGCGCCCGCACGATCTCGACCCCCATGCCGCGCGCCTTTTCCGCCAGCACCGCGCCGATCCGTCCCGGCGACAGGGCGCGGGCCTGATCGTGGATGACGACGGCGGCCCGGAACTCGGGCGACAGGGCGGGTTCGAGCCGGTGCAGCGTGTCGGCGCCGACCAGCTCCAGCCGTGCGCCCTTGTCCCGGCGGATGCTGTAGTCGATCGCGTCGAGCGACGCGCGGGAGGCGTCGCGGAAGGCGTGGATGTAGAGGCTGTCGCGGACCAGATGCTCGGCCCCGGTGCCCCGAAGGTGGCGGCGGAAGAGGTCGATGGACGGGCCGCAGAGCCGTTCCATCGCGTCGGACACCTGGCGGACCCGCGCTTCGGTCCCGTTGGACAGGAACGCCATCCCCCAGGGCACCATCCGGGGCCAGAACCCGGCCCGCACGGCCAGCGGACGGTGCCGGCCCAGCAGGAGGCCCGGCAGCTGCTTCCAGAGGCCCGGCAGGGCCTGCGGAACGATGGACCAGGGCGAGATCACGCCTGCGTTGCCGAAAGAGGTCTCCTGCCCCGGATCGCCCCGGTCGATCAGGCGGACGGGCACGCCGCGCTCGGCCAGAGAGAGGGCGGTGCAGATGCCGACCACACCCGCCCCGAGGATCGTCACGTCGTTTTGCATGTCGCTCAGGCCTCGGAGGTCCGGGACCGCCGGGCGATCACCTGGCTCAGGATCGGGGGGATGAGGATGATCAGCGACACCAGGTCCGCCTGCAGGGACGGCGCGATGAAGACCAGCCCGGCAATGGCGCAGAGCAGGCGGTTGATCACGCCCATCGGCGCCAGCCAGTAACCCACCACCGCGACCGAAAGCGCCACGACCCCGGCGATGCAGCTGGTGGCGGTATAGGAGAATTCGACGATGTCGAATCCGGTCGAGGACACGAACAGCAGCACCGGCGCATAGACGAAGGCCATCGGCGCCACCACCTTGCCCAGCCCCAGCGAAAAGGCCGAGAGGCCGGTGCGGAACGGGTTGGAATTGGCGATTGCGGCGGCGGCATAGGCCGAGGTGCAGACCGGCGGCGTGATCTCGGCCACGACGCCGTAATAGAGCACGAACATGTGGCTGGCGATGGGCGGAATGCCGAGCTGCGCCAGCGCCGGCTGCGCGACCGAGACCAGCATGATGTAGAGCGCGGTGGTCGGCACGCCCGCGCCCATCAGGATGCAGGCGATGGCGATGAAGACCAGGCTGATGAAGAGCGTCAGGTCTTCGACCGAGAACAGCTGGAACGAGCCGAAGGTCAGAAGGCTGTTGATGTCGCTGCCCAGGAAGGCGGCGGCCTGCGTCACCATGAACCCGATGCGGAACCCGACGCCGGTGGTGTTGATCACGCCGATGACGATGCCGACGGCCGCCGCCGCCGCGCCCACGGCCAGCGCGTATTTCACCCCGGTTTCCAGCGTGTCGGCCATCTCCGAAACCGTGGTGCGGCGTTGCGGGTTGAAGGTGGCGATGACTGCGCCCGCAATCAGGATCAGCGACATCGGCAGGTCAAATCCCTGGCCCGCGTATTTCCAGAGGACGAAGGCGATGAAGGCCGCCGGATAGGCCAGCGTCAGCGGCTGGCGATACCGGCTCATCCCGGCGATCAGCGCCAGAGAAATGCCGCAGAAAGCGGACATATAGGGCGTGTAGCCGGAAAACAGCACCAGCAGCAGGCCAATCAGCGGCACGATGTTGGCCCAGCCGTCGCGCCAGACCTCGCCCAGCTTGGGCAGCATGTCCTTGGACAGGCCCTGCAGGTTCAGGCGGCGCGCCATCAGGTGCACCACGGCGAAGACGCCGGTGTAGTGCAGAAGCGCCGGGAAGATCGCCGCGATGACGATGGTGGTGTAGGGCACTTCGAGGAACTCGGCCATGATGAAGGCCGCCGCACCCATGATCGGCGGGGTGATCTGGCCGCCGGCCGAGGCCGCGGCCTCGACCCCGCCGGCGAAATGGCCGGGATAGCCGAGGCGTTTCATGTTGGGGATGGTGAGCGCCCCGGTCGAGACGGTGTTGGCGACCGACGAGCCGGAGATGGTGCCGAAAAAGGCCGACGAGACGACCGAGACCTTGGCCGGGCCGCCGGTATACCGGCCCGCGAGGATGGTCGCGTTGTCGATGAAGAGCTGCCCCAGCCCCGTGCGCTGCGCGATCACGCCGAACAGGACGAAGTGGAAGACGATGGTCGAGACCACCCAGAGGGTGACGCCGAAGATGCCTTCCTGCGGGAAGTACATCGACGAGACGAAGGTTTTGAACTTGACGCCCGGATGCTGGAGGATGCCGGGAAAGATCGGGCCGAACAGGGCATAGGCCATGAAGACGCAGATGATCAGCGGCAGGATCCAGCCCAGCGTGCGGCGGGCGATGTCGAGCACCAGCACGATCAGGATGCAGCCGAAGATCATGTCATAGGTGTTCGGATTGCCCATGCGAAAGGTCATCTCTTCGATGCCCAGGAACGGAATGCCGTGCCAGGCCAGCCCGAGATAGAGCGCCGAGGCGACCCCGAGCACCATCAGGATCACGTCCAGATAGGGCACGCCGCCCAGGTGGAAGGCGCCGGTCCTGAGGTCGAACGAGGTTTCGGTCTTGAGATGCGGGAACAGCGAATAGATCAGGATGAACAGGCCCGACAGGTGCCAGCCCATGTGCCAGTAGTCGGGCGGCAGGCCGAACCCGGCGGTCAGGTAGTGATAGGCGGCGAAGACGAGCGCGACATAGCGCAGAAACTTGGCGAACCGGCCGGAAACCTGGCGCGTGGCCGCGCCCTCGTCGAATTTTTCCTCGATCGCGGACAGCTCGTCCGCGGAGAGTTCCGGAGACTCGTGATTTGGCGCGTTGCTCATGGCCCGCCCTCTCGCGTCAGATGTGGGATGGGTCGGTGGTCGGGCGGCGCGACGGTGCCGCCCGCCGCCCGGTGCCGGAGATAACAGGGGAGAGAGGTGTTATTCCAGGACTCCGGCTTCCTTGTAGAACTTCTCGGCGCCCGGATGCAGCGGGACGCCCAGATTGGCGATGCCGTCCAGCGCGGTTTCCAGCGTGATCTGCTTGCCCTTGGCGTGGCCGTTGTCCAGCAGCTTGCGGGTGTTGTCGTTCCACATCGCCTTGGTGATGCCATAGACCAGCTCTTCGGACAGGTCCGAGGACACCACGAGCAGCGCCGACACGGCGGGTGTCTTCACCTCGTAGTCGATGCCCTCGTAGACGCCGGCCGGAATGCTCGACGGGATGTAGGCCGGGATGATCTCGTTGATCTTGGCCAGGTCTTCCTCGGTGAAGCTGTGCAGCTCCATGCCCTTGGTCGAGGCAAGCTGGACCATCGCCGAGACCGGCCAGCCGGCGGCGTAGAAATAGGCGTCGAGCTGACCGTCGGCCAGACGTTCGGCGGACTGGCTGTTGTTGAGCTCGGCCTCGTCCATGTTGTCGCGGGTCACGCCCCAGGCTTCGAGCATCTGCAGCACGGCGACCTGAGTGCCCGATCCGGCCTGCGCGATGCCGACGCGCTTGTCGGCCAGGTCGCCCAGATTGCCGATCGACTGGCCCTTGGGCAGCACCAGATGCAGGTCTTCGGGATAGAGGTTGGCGACGACCCGCAGCTTTTCATGCGGCTTGCCGTCGAACTTGCCTTCGCCCAGGTACATCGAGCGGGTCACGTCGGCGGCGGCCAGTCCGGCCTCGAGCTCGCCGTTCTGCACGGCGGTGTTGTTGAACACCGAGGCCGTGGTGGATTGCGCGATGGCGATCAGGCCGGGCACGCCGCACTGGCCGCCTTCTTCGCAGGGGCGCGAACCCGGCGGGGCCGAGATGCCGTTGGCGATGGTTCCGCCGATGGGGAAATAGGTGCCGCCGGCGCTGCCGGTGCCGATGCGGAAGAAGGTCGGATCCTGGGCATGGGCCGTCCCGGCCGCCAGCGTGGCCGCCAGCACGGCGCCGCCGAGATTTCTGAACAAGGTCATTTGGGTCTCCCTTTTGGTTTGGTCCGGACGTGCGTCGCGGTTGTTATCCCTGCACGATGATCGAAGTTTTCGATAAATACAAATTTGATTACTTTAGATTGATCAAAGTTTGACTTATGGTTTGCCCATGAATCTCTCGCAAATCGCCGCTTTTCGGGCGGTCATGAACTCTTCTTCCCTGTCGGAGGCCGCGCAGAAGCTGGGGCGGACCCAGCCGGCGGTGAGCCTGGCGATTCGGTCGCTGGAGGATTCGCTGGGGCTGAAGCTGTTCGAACGCCGCGGGCGGCAGCTGGTTCCGGTGCCCGAGGCGCATTACCTGCTGGCCGAGGCCAGCGACATCCTGGACCGGCTGTCCGCCGTTGCCGGGACGATGAAGGGGCTGGTCAAGGGGCGGAGCGGGTCGCTGAACATCGCGTCGATGCCGGGGCCGTCCTCGTTCCTGCTGCCGCGCTTCATCAGCCGGGAGATCGGCGATGCCGAGGACATTCGCGTGTCGCTGTCGTCGCGCACCTCGATGCAGATCCGCGAACTGGCGGCGACCCAGGCGTTCGATTTCGGCTTTGCCGATCTGGCGGCCAGACCGGACGAGGCCACGACCTATCGGCAGGAACTGATCACCGCCGACTGCTTTTGCGCGCTGCCGCACACGCATCCGCTGGCGGAAAAGGAGTCGATCGCCTTCGAGGATCTCGACGGCGTTCCGCTGGGCACCCTGCAGAGCTATCACGTGATGCACCAGCGCACCGTGGACGCGCTGCGCCGGGTCGGGGCGACGCCGAACATCGTGCTGGACAGCCAGTTCTTCGCCCCGCTGATGCAGTTCATCCGCGTCGGACGCTGCCTGTCCATCGTGGACCCGCTGACGGTGGTGACAGAACTGGAGACGCGCACGGCAAAGGATCAGGTCGTGTTCCGCCCGATGCCGGGGTTGTTCCGCTATGAATACGTGATCCTGTCGCCGCTTTACCGCCCGCTTTCGCAACTGGCGCAGCGGATCAAGGACGGCTGGCGCGCCGAGGTCATGAGCCTGCTGACGGATGTCGGTGCGAATCCCGAAGGCGTGGTGCCGCCCGACGGCTGACGGCGGATCAGAAGGCGTTCTGCAGGTCGGTCTGATAGCCGAACAGCGCCGCCAGCCCGCCGGTATGGACGAACAGAACCCGGCTGCCCGTGGCGATCTCTCCGCTTTCGACCAGCGCGGGCACGGCGGCAAACGCCTTGGCGGTGTAGACCGGATCGAGCAGGATGCCCTCGGTCCGGGCCATCATCCCGATCGCCGCGGTGGCGGCAGGCCCGAGCCGGCCGTATCCGGGCGCGAGCGCGCCGTCCCAGATCCGAATGTCCGCGGGGGTCACGGCGGTAGGCGGATCGGTCAGGTCGGCGAGCCGGTTCAGAACCTCGCCGATGCGACGGGTCTGCGGGTCGCGGGGACGGCGGACGCAACTGCCGGTGACGGCGGCCGTGCTGCCTGCCTGACGCAACCCGGTGAGCAGCCCGGCATGGGTGGCTCCGCTGCCCGAGGGGACGACGACATGGTCGAAGTCCCCGGCCTGGGCAACGATCTCGTGCCCGGCGCGGACATAGCCCAGCGCGCCGAGCGGCGGGTTGTCCACCGCCAGGGGGATCACGTAGGGGCGGCGGCCCGCGGCGCGCAGCTGTTCGGCCTTTGCCCGCAGCGCGGCATCGGCGCCGGCTTCGTCTTCGCCCTCGGGATAGCGCAGGATCTCGGCCCCCAGAATGCGCAGCAGCAGGACGTTGCCGGAGGTGCGATAGGTGTCGTCCATGCCCTCCACGCGCTCTTCCAGCTGCACGACCGTGCGCATCCCCAGCGATGCGGCGGCGGCCGCGGCGGTGCGGACGAAATTCGACTGCACCGCGCCGGTGATCAGGATGGTGTCGGCCCCGGCGGCCTGCGCCGCGCCCAGATAGTATTCGAGCTGCCGGGACTTGTTGCCGCCGAACGGTGCGCCGGCCAGATCGTCGCGTTTGATCCAGAGGTCGATGCCGAGCCGGTCGGACAGCCGCGGCAGGCGGTGAAGCGGGGTGTTGGACGCCCCGAGATCGGTGCGCGGTCGTTCGTCGGGCTGGGGCATGGCGGATCGTCCCTGTCGCGGTCTACTGAGCGCGCAGCCTACAGGCGCGCGCGGGGCGCGAACAGGGCGGAAGAAACCGGTGGTTCGGTCGTCGGACTACTGCGCCGCCATGGGCATCCGGGCGATCTGGCAGCGGTGCCAGAGGGTCGAGAGTGCGCCGACGAGGTGATCGACATCGGCCTCGGTATGCACCGGCGAGGGTGTGATGCGCAGCCGTTCGGTGCCTTTGGGCACGGTGGGATAGTTGATCGGCTGGATGTAGATGCCGAATTCCTCCAGCAGCGTGTCCGAGATGAACTTGCACTTGACCGGATCGCCCACCATCACCGGGATGATGTGGCTGGGGTTGGGCAGGTGCGGGATGCCTTCGGCATCCAGCCGGGCGCGGACCTGGGCCACGCGTTCCTTCTGAAGGTCGCGTTCGGCGTTCGACCGTTTCAGGTGCCGGATCGAAGCGGCGGCGCCGGCGGCGATGGCGGGCGGCAGGGCGGTGGTGAAGATGAAGCCGCTGGCGAAGCTGCGCACGAAATCGCACAGCGCAGCCGAGGCGGCGATGTAGCCGCCGACCACGCCGAAGGCCTTGCCCAGCGTGCCCTCGATCACGGTCAGGCGGTCCATCAGCCCTTCGCGTTCGGCAATGCCGCCGCCGCGCGGGCCGTAGAGGCCGACAGCGTGCACCTCGTCGAGATAGGTCATGGCGCCGTATTTGTCGGCCAGATCGCAGATCTCCTTGATGGGCGCGATGTCTCCGTCCATCGAATAGACCGATTCGAAGGCGATCATCTTGGGGGCGTCGGGATCGGCGGCGGCCAGTTTCGCCTCGAGATCCGCAAGGTCGTTGTGTTTCCAGATCACCTTTTGCGCGCGGGAATGGCGGATGCCTTCGATCATCGAGGCGTGGTTGAGCGCGTCCGAGAACACGATCAGGCCGGGGATCTTCGAGGCCAGGGTGCCGAGGGCGGCCCAGTTGGACACATAGCCGGAAGTGAAAAGAAGCGCGGCCTCCTTGTCGTGCAGATCGGCCAGTTCGGCCTCGAGCAGCACGTGATCGTGAGTGGTGCCGGATATGTTGCGGGTGCCCCCGGCCCCTGCCCCGCAGCGGTCGAGCGCGTCGTGCATCGCCGCGAGGACGGATGGGTGTTGGCCCATGCCGAGATAGTCGTTGGAACACCAGATGCGCACGTCGCGCTGGGTCTGCCCATCGGTCTGGCGGGCATTGGGAAAGGCGCCGCAGCGGCGCTGCAGGTCGATGAAGACGCGGTAGTTCCCCTCGGCCCTCAGATCGTCGAGGCTTTGGGCAAAGAAACGCTCGTAATTCATGACTCTCTCTCCCGCGCAGTCTGGCTTTCGGCCGAGACTAGGCAAGCCCGCTGGCGGGGGACATGACATTTGTCAAGAATCCGGGCGGGATTGACTCACCGTGGGGGAGAGGGCAGGTGCATAGGGGAGCGCCGGTGTCGGGCGCGGACGGGGACAGACGGGACGGCCGGGAAAACCGGCCCATGCACGGGAGGGGATGCCCGCGTGGCACATGAAGCACAAAAGGCGGTTGCACGGCAGTCGCTGCTGATCCGGTCGCTGCCGGAGCATCACGTGGAAACGCTGCTGAGCCATGCGATCTGGCGCAGCTATGAGCGGGGCGAGACCATCTTTCTGCAGGAAGAGAAGGCCCAGGCGATCCATGTGGTGATCGGCGGCTGGGTCAAGCTGTTCCGCATGGCGCCGACCGGCGCCGAGGCGGTGGTGAGCGTGTTCACCCGCGGCGAGAGCTTCGGCGAGGCGGTGGCGTTGCGCAACCTGCCCTATCCGGTCTCGGCCGAGGCGGTTTCGCCCTGCGAGATCATGCATATTCCCAGCCCCGTCTTCGTGTCGCTGATGAAAAAGGATCCCGAGATCTGCATCTCGATCCTGGCCTCGACCTTTACCCATCTGCATTCGCTGGTCGCGCAGCTGGAGCAGCTCAAGGCGCAGACCGGGGCGCAGCGGGTCGCGGAGTTCCTGCTGGGCCTGTGCGATTGCGACGCGGGCGCCTGCGAGGTCACGCTGCCCTATGACAAGATGCTGATCGCGGGGCGCCTGGGGATGAAGCCCGAAAGCCTGAGCCGGGCGTTCTCGCGCCTGAAGACGGCGGGGGTGACGGTGAAGCGGAACCATGCCGAGATCGCGGATATCGAAGCGTTGCGCGACTATGCCGACAGCGATCCGGCCGAGAACTGGAGCAGGTCATGAGCGCAAGGATGCAGGCAGTTCTGGACGCGATCGACGCGGCCAATGCCGCCGACCCGAACCTGGAGGACGGGCGGCCGGCGGCGCTGCTTTACGGCGAGCGGATGAGCGCGGAGCTGGAGCGGCTGGTGCCGGACGCCTCGGAGGTGCTGCGGATCGCCGCGCGCGGGCAGCATGTGGAGCGGTGGAAACTGGCGCGCACCGACTATCCCGAGGGGCGCGCGGGCTATCTGGCCTGGCGCCGGGCGCAGGGCGTGCATCACGCCGACCGGGTCATGGGGATGATGGCCGAGGCCGGTTACGACGCCGAAGACCGGGAAGCGGCAGGCCGGATGCTGCGCAAGGAGGGCCTCAAGCGCGATGCGGAGGTGCAGGCGCTGGAGGACGTGATCTGCTTCGTCTTCCTGAAATGGTATTTCGCGCCTTTCGCGGAGAAGCACTCGGCCGAGAAGATCCTGCGGATCGTGGAGAAGACGGCGCGCAAGATGTCGGCCGGGGCGCGGGCGCGGGTGCTGGCGGAGTTCGACCTGCCCGAAGACCTGGCGGCGGCGTTCCGGGGCTGAGGCGCTCCCGCCCGTCCGGCGCCGCATCTGCGATGCGCGCGTCCGGTTGGGCCGGGCCGCGCCTGCGGCGCGGCGGTTCCGGCCGCCTCGACATTGCCTGGTCGGCGGCGGGGATCGGGGACGAAGGCGGGCGGAGCGGCCGATGCAGGTGATGTGTCTGAACGGATGGGGAGGAAGGCACTATGACGCCCTTCACGCTTATGTGGCGGCGGCGGCCCCGACCGTCCTGTGCCTGCAGGAAGTCGTACACACGCCCGACTCGGACAAGGACTGGCTGACCTACCGGGACGGCGATCACGTCCTGGAGCAGCGGGCCAATTTCTTTCGCGACCTCCGCACCGCGCTGCCGGACCATATGGCCACCTTCTGCCCGGCCGCGCAGGGCGTTTTGTGGGACGCGGACACCGCGGTTCCCTCGCAATGGGGTTTGGCCACCTTCGTTCACGAGTCCTGCCCGGTGGTCGGACAGGTGCAGGGATTCGTGCACAAGGACTATTCGCCCGCGGCCTACGGGGCGCATCCGCGGTCGCGCAGCGCGCATGGCGTGCGGATCCATGACCCTGACGGGAAGCGCATGGTCAGCATCACGCACATGCACGGGCTTCGCGACCTCAGCGGCAAGACGGATACGCCGGAACGCGCCGCCCAGGCGCGCCGGTTGTGCGCGATCTCGCAGGCGGTGTCGGCGGCGGGAGACCTGCGCGTGGTCTGCGGCGATTTCAACGTGGAACCCGGCAGCGAAACGCTGGAGATCCTGGCCGCCACCGGTCTGGTCGAACTGGTCACGGGCCGGGGATTCGCCGGGACGCGGACCGCGCACTACGGCAAACCGGGACGGTTCGCCGATTATCTGCTGGTCAGCGACGCAGACGCGGTGAGAGATTTTCAGGTCGTCGCGCAGCCCGAGGTGTCGGATCATTGCCCGCTGGTGCTGCAGCTGTGAGGCGCGGCATTTCAAACCAGGTAGAGGCCGAGAAGCAGCAGGGTGAAGGCGCTCAGGGCCAGCGTGAAGCCGCGCAGCCAGGCGGGGCTTTGATCGAGGTCGAGATAGCGGGCGAGGATCACCCGGGCCTTGGCCAGCGCCAGCAGCAGGATGCCCGTGCCGGCGAGTTCGGACGGCAGAGGCAGGGTCGTCAGCAGCGCGGTGGTCAGGCTGAGCGCCAACAGTGCGACCCAGGCGCCGGTGAGGCGGTCGGGCCGCCTCCGGCGGGAGTATTTGGGGCAAGATGAAGGGGGGGACATCGCGCTCATCCCAGCAGGTAGATCACCGGGAACAGCATCACCCAGACCAGATCGACCATGTGCCAGAACTGCGCGCCGGCCTCGATGTTGCGGGGATGGTCCCGCCAGGCGACCAGCAGCAGGATGCCGACCCCGGCCAGCACATGGGCGGCGTGGAACCCGGTGAGCAGGTAATAGAACAGGAAGAACGGGTGGGTTTCAAAGCCGATGCCCTGCGCCGCCTTGTCGGCATATTCCACGCCCTTGACGATCAGGAAGACGACGCCCAGAGCCGCCGCGCCGATCAGGGCGATGCGGGCCGCCCGGCGCGCGGAGGCCCGCCGCCAGTGCAGCGCCTGGGCGGCGAGAAAGCCGGACGAGACCAGGACCGCGGTGTTGAGCGCGGCGCCGGTGCGGTAGAGATGCGACTGCGCCTCGGCAAAGCCGGCCGGATCGGTCAGCCGCACCGCCATGAAGGCCGCCAGCCCCGCCCCGAACACGAGCAGTTCCGAGACGATCAGCACCCACATCAGCAGCTCGCCGGGAAGCTCGTCGATGAGGGAGGCTTCGCTCATGCGCCGACCAGCTGGCGGTAGATCTGCGGCAGGGCCATGGTCAGGCGGTTGGGTTCGGGGATCACCGCGAAGCCCCCCTGCCCGAACATGCGCGGGAACCAGCTTTTGCCGGTCTTGTCGATGGTGACGCCGAAGACCGACTGCCCGGCGCGGCGGGCTTCGTGGACGGCCTGGCGGGTGTCCTCGATGCCGTGGCGGCCTTCGTAGTGGTCGAGGTCGTTGGGCTTGCCGTCGGTGATGACCAGGAGCAGCCGGCGCTTGCGCGACTGGCTGGCCAGATCGGCCGAGGCATGGCGAATCGCCGCGCCGAGCCGGGTGTAGAAGCCGGGGCGCAGCGAGGCGATGCGGTGTTCGACCGCCGCCGTCATGGGTTCGGCGAAGCCCTTGCACTGCTGGACGTAGACCCGGCTGCGCTTGAGCGACGAGAAGGCGTGGACGGCGAAATCGTCGCCGCAGGCGTCCAGCCCCCAGGCGAGCGCGGCCAGCGCCTCGCGCTCGATGTCGATGACGGCGCGGCCCGAGACCGCGCTTTCGGTGGAGCGGCTCACGTCGAGCAAGATCGAAACCGCCAGATCGCGGGCTTCGGGGCGGGACTGCATCCAGACCCGGTCGTCGCCTTCGCCATTGGCGCGGCGGTCGGTTTCGGCGCGGACGGCGGCCTCGATGTCGAGCTGGTCGCCGTCGAGATGCCCGCGGGTCATGACGCGGCCGGGGCGCAGCGCCTCGAACTGGCGCTTGACGGCGCGGATGCGGCGGGCGGTGGCGGGATCCTTGCCGAAGTCGGTGGCGTCCTCGCGGATCTCGGCGTGCGAGGTCAGGACGTTGACGTGATCGGGCAGATAGGCGCCGGTGCGCACGTCCCATTCGGGATAGAGCAGCCGGCCCGAGAGCCGTTCGCGGTCCACGTCCTCGGGGGCGAGGTCGAGATGCAGTTTCAGCTTGGTCGGTGGCGCCTTGGAGATCTGGCCCAGCCCGATCTCGTCCTGATCGTCGGCGGCCTTCTTGGCGTTGTCGGGATCGTCGTCATCGACGCGGCGGTTGAGGTTGAGGAATTCGGCCCAGCTGAGGATCGCTTCGAACTTGTGCAGGATGAAGCTGTCGCGGCGTTCGGCCTGTTCCGATTTGCGGCGGCGGGCGCGGTGGGTTTTCTCGCCGGACTCTTCCGGCGGGCCGTCGGTGTCGCGGCTTTCCACCTCGTGATGTTCGGAGAAGGCGACAGGGCGCAGTTCCGGCCAGAGCGGGACCGGGCGGAAGGGCTGATAGCCGCGCGGGGCGGTCAGGCCGGCGTCCAGCGCCCGGAGCCGTTCGGCCATGGACGAGAGCGGCGCCGGATCGCCCAGCATGTGGCGGATCAGTTCTTCGACCGCCGCTTCGGCGGGCGGCAGGTCGGGCACGTCGCGTTGATGCAGCACGCCCTTGCAGAGTTCGGTATGGAGCGGGCGCAGGCCGGGGGCATTGTCCAGCGTGGCCGCGACCATGCCCTGCGCGGCTTGCAGGGCGCGCAGGTCGGCGCGCAGGGGATCGTCGTCGTCGATGCGGGTGCCGGCATGGGCGGCGGCGGCGGCCAGCCAGACATAAAGCGCGCCGTTGGCCTCGCGGAAGGGGAACACCGCCAGCCGGTCGGGCAGGCGCAGGATCTCGCCGTCGAAAGAGGCACGCGGGAGCTGTTCCGCTTCGGTCCCCAGACGGCGGCGCCAGCTCAGCCGGTGGCGCGAGACCTCGAGCGATACCGGGCGCAATTCGACGCCCGGACTGCCCCCGAGGCCCCTGAACAGGACTGCCAGCCGCCCTGCGACCTGTGACAGGTCGACCGCGGCTCCGTCATGCGCCTGAGGCGCATCGAGGCGGCTGGCAAGGGTGTGCCACAGTTTCCCGATGGTTTCTTCGGGTTCCCATGGCTCGAAGTCGATCCTGACCATCGGCCGGCCTCACCCAAAGACAGCCGTGACAAGATCGAGGAGCCCGCGTTTGATATCCTCGTCATCGGTGAGAGGTTCGATCATGGCGGCAAGGATGGCGCGATCGGTGGACATGCCCTGCGCGATCAGGGTGGCGGCATAGACCACGAGGCGGGTCGAAACGCCTTCCTCAAGATCCTGGCCCTTGAGCCCGCGCAGCTTGTTCGCCAGCCGGATCAGCGGCTTGCAGCGGTCCAGCGCCAGGCCGCTTTCCTCGGCCACGACCCGCGCCTCGAGGTCGGGGGCGGGGAAGTCGAACTCCATCGAGATGAACCGTTGCCGGGTCGAGGGTTTGAGGGTTTTCAGGATGTTCTGGTAGCCGGGGTTGTAGGAGGCCACCAGCATGAAGCCGGGCGCGGCCACCAGTTCCTCGCCGGTGCGGTCGATGGGCAGGATGCGCCGGTCGTCGGTCAGCGGGTGCAGAACCACGGTCACGTCCTTGCGCGCCTCGACCACCTCGTCGAGATAGCAGATCGCGCCTTCGCGCACCGCGCGGGTCAGGGGACCATCGACCCAGACGGTCTCGCCGCCCTTGAGCAGATAGCGCCCGATCAGGTCGGCCGCGGCCAGGTCGTCGTGGCAGGCCACGGTGTGCAGCGGACGGCCGAGTTTCGCGGCCATATGCGCCACGAACCGGGTCTTGCCGCATCCGGTCGGCCCCTTGAGCAGGACCGGCAGGTTGTTGGCATGCGCGGCGGCGAAGACATCGCATTCGTCGCCCTGCGCGAGATAGAAGGGGGCGTCTGCCGCCCCCGTTCCGATGTTGATGGACCCGTCCATGGTCATGACTCCGCCGTCACGTGGTCAGGATCCTTTTCGAGCCGTTCACGCTCGATCGGGCCGGGCTGAACCACCTCTTTCCGGGGCACCCAGATCGCGTAGATGAAGAGCAGCGCGCCCAGCACCACCACCACGCCTGCGCCGAAGCGCATCCAGTAGAAGATGGCGATCTGGTCCTGCACGTCCATGAAGTAGTCGCCGACCACCCGCTGCATGTGCGTCTGGACGGTTCCGCCGAAGGTCAGCACGAAGGTCATGAAGACCATGCCGCTGGTCATCAGCCAGAACGAGGCCATGTTGAGCACCTGGTTGTAGGGGTCGCGGTTCAGCAGGATCGGCATCGCATAGGTGAAGATCGCGCAGTTCAGGGCGACATAGGCGCCGTAGAAGGCCAGGTGGCCGTGCGCCGCGGTGATCTGCGTGCCGTGGGTGTAGTAGTTCACCCCGTGCAGCGTGTGCAGGAAGCCCCAGACGCCGGCGCCGAAGAAGGCGAGCGTGGCGCAGCCCAGCGACCACAGGAGCGCGGCCTTGTTCGGGTGGTCCCGGCGGCCCTTCCAGACCATGACGAAGGCAAAGGCCATCATCGCGAAGAAGGGGATCACCTCGAGGCTCGAGAAGATCGAACCAATCCACTGCCAGTAGCCGGGGGTGCCGATCCAGTAGTAGTGGTGCCCGGTGCCGAGAATGCCCGAGAACAGGGCGGCGGCCACGATGACATAGAGCCATTTCTCGACGATCTCGCGGTCCACGCCCGTCAGCTTGAGCATCAGGTAGGCGAGGATCGAGGCCATGATGAGTTCCCAAACGCCTTCGACCCAGAGATGCACGACGTACCACCAGTACATCTTGTCGAGCGACAGGTTGGACGGGTTGTAGAAGGCGAAGAGGAACAGCAGCGCCAGACCCCAGAGGCCCAGCAGCAGGATGTTGGTGATCGCGGTCTTGCGGCCCATCAGCACCGTCATGGTGACGTTGTAGAGGAACATCAGCGCGGCCACGACGATCCCCGCCTTGACCCATTTGGGTTGTTCGAGGAATTCCCGGCCTTCCTTGCCGAGCAGCCAGTTGCCTTCGAACAGGTTGAAGACATAGGTCACAACGACGCCCAGCGTGCCGACCACCAGGATCAGCAACTGCAGATAGGCCAGCTTGGGCGAATGGATTTCACGTTCGGCCTCTTCCGGGATCAGGAAATAGGCCGCGCCGAAGAAGCCGAGCAACAGCCACACGATCAGCGAGTTGGTGTGCAGCATCCGCACGATGTTGAACGGCAGGAGCTCGCTGACCGTGTTGGGGGCGACATAGATCCAGCCGGCGAGCAGACCGCCCAGCACCTGGATCGCGAACAGCGCCATGGCCACCGCAAAGTAGGCCAGCGCGATTTTCTGGGATTCGTATTTCATTTCTCCGTTCCCTCCTTAGCCCGCGTCGTTCGGGGGCCAGCCCTGCGCGTCGATGTTGTCCGTCCAGATCAGGAAGTTGGTCAGATCGCGGAGTTCTTCGTCGCTGAGGTTGAAATTGGGCATCTGCCGGCGGCCTTCGATGCCGGTGGGTTGCGCCTCCATCCAGCCCTTGAGGACTTCGAAGGCGGCCTCCGGATCGTCCAGAACGCCCCAGCGTGTCATCACGTTGCCGACCTCGGGGGCAAAATAGGCCCCTTCGCCCAGAATCGAGTGACAGTTGATGCAAGCGTGTTTTTCCCACACGTGCTTGCCGCGGGCGACGCTGTCATCCAGCTTGGCCGCGTTCTCGGAGTTGATGATGTACAGGTGGGAATGGGCCGACAGGGCCAGAAAGATGAGGATGAAGAACAGGGAACCGCCATAGAATATGTTGCGGGCCATGCTCTTTGTCATGACTTCGCGCATTGCGCTCTCCTTTGCGCCGCTTTGCTGATGCCGGAAAGAATGGCGGGCGCCGGGTCCGGGCGCCTTAACGAAAGTCAAGACGGCCCGGAAAGGGTGTCGATGGACCGGTCGCCGGCCGGGTGGCGGCGTTGGCTCGGTCTGTGGCGCGGCCCTTGACGGCGGCGATTGCAATTGCGTCGCAAACTCATATCGCATTGTTATCATTGACAAAAACAGATCCCGCCACTATGTCGGGCGGTATCGGGGAGTAGCAACCGCTGTTTGCGGGGGCGCGTCAACAGACTCGCGGTCCGGATCCGCGTGGCGCGTCCAGCCCGGGGACGGTCCCGGGCCCTGCAAGACCGTGGCGACCGGATCCTGCGGGCGGGGTCCGACCGTCGCCAGGTCAGGCCCACCGGATGTCGCGAGGATATAGACATGACCCCGATTGCAGTCGGACTGCTGGCGATCAGCATGTCCATCGACGCCTTCATCGCCTCGGTCGGCCGCGGAACCGCAAGGGATGGCCCCGTCTTGCGTTCGGCGCTCAGGACCGGCGCGGTCTTCGGGCTGGTGGAAACGGTCACGCCGATCCTTGGCTGGATGCTGGGCATGGCCGCCAGTCGCCACGTCGAACTGTTCGATCACTGGATCGCCTTCGGGCTGCTGACTCTGGTCGGCCTGCGGATGATCCTGCATTCCGGCGGCGGCGATGGCGGCCGGCCGGCCCGCGCCCATGCGCCGATGGTTCTGGTCGCGACGGCGGTGGGCACCTCGGTCGATGCGATGGCCGTCGGCATCTCGCTGGCCTTCATGGACGCCAACATCGTCCTGATCGCCCTGGCCATCGGGGCGACGACCGCCGCCATGAGCACGACCGGGGCGCTGGCCGGGCAGATGCTGGGGCGGCGGTTCGGGCGTGCGGTCGAGGTGATCGGCGGGATCGTCCTCGTCGGTCTCGGGAGCGCGATCCTGGTCGAGCACCTGGGGATGTGACGGCGCTCAGGCCGCGCCCAGGCGCGGCCGGGTCAGGGCGGGCCACATCGAGACGAGAAACAGGACGAAGGCCGCGACCCACAGGCCGCCGGTGGTGAGCATGGCGGCGAGGTGGCCGGCGTCGAGCTCGGATCCGGCCCAGCGCAGGAGCGCCGCCGCACCCATCAGGGCATAGGCCAGCGCCATCGGCGCCGGGGCGATCAGCGCCCGGCCCGAATGGCCCAGCGCCGCGCGGCTCATCACCGCCAGCGTCATGCCGCCGACGCAGCCGATGCCGAGGATGTGCAGGCCCGCGAGTTCGTTGCCCAGACCCAGCAGCGCCGCGCCCCAGGCCAGCATCCCCAGCGCCAGCATGGCGATGCCCAGATGCAGCGACCAGAGGATCGGCTGGCGCAGGCACCATGCGCCGCGCCACCGCGCCAGACGCGCGGCCTGCACCAGCCCGAACAGGATCGCCAGCGGGCCGAGGCACCAGCCCGGAGCGCCGAGCATCGCCAGCGGCGGCAGCGCCAGCGCCAGCACCAGCGCCGCGCGTTCGACGCGGGCGTTGCTTTGCGGCCAGCGCGCCTCGGGCTCGCCGGCCCGTTTCATGGCGTTGCGGGTGAAGGCCGGCGTGACCCGTCCGCCGAGGACGGAGATCAGGGCGCAGAGCGTCACCAAACCGCCGCGCAGCCCGGTCTGCGCCGTGTCCTGGGTGACGCCCATCCATTCCAGATGCACCAGCAGATCGGCGGCCCAGAGATAGCCCAGGAACAGCAGGAACATCACGTTCTGGGGCTTTGGCCGCTTTGCAAGCTGCATCAGGATCTTGATCGCCAGGACCGGGATGAAGCTCAGATCCGCGACCGCGACCCAGACCGGCGGGACCGCGCCGGCGCACCAGACCGCCAGCCGCCCGGCCAGCCACAGGGTCACGGCCAGGGTGATGAAGCTCTGCCGCGCGCCGGGCGTGTCGGTCCAGTTGGGCACCGCCGTCAGGAAGAAGCCGCCGATGGCGGCGCTGGCATAGCCGAAGATCATTTCGTGCGCGTGCCAGAGCGTCGGGGTCTGACCCTGCGGCACCGCCTCGGCGACCCCGGCGAGGTAGAGCAGCCAGACCGCACCGCTGAGCAGGCCGAACAGGCCAGCGGCCAGAAAGAACACGCGAAAGCCTTCTCCCATGACGCGCGCGACGGTGGCGGACATTGCTGCTCTCCTTTGCCCGATGCCCCGGATGGCGGGCCGTGCGGGGAAAGGGCCGACGCCCCGGCCGCCGACTCGGGCGGCTCTGTCCCCGCATCCCGCCTGCCTTCCGGAATCTCTAGCGGCGGCGCGGCGGGGCGGACTTAACAAAAATCAAACGGGACACCAGTTTTGTCGCCCGGTGCGGCCGGTCGCCGCCACCGCCGCCGCGGGTTTCCGCCGGTGCCGTTGACTTTGGTCAAGGAGTGCGCGCCGCTCTGCGCACATTCTCCGCCCTGCCTCACCACGCATATGGAGAGTGATCATGTCACTTGGAATCAGCTACACGAGAACCGGGCGCGCCTTCGGGGCCGGTTTGGCGATGCTGCTCGGCACTGTTGCCGCGCCGGCATTCGCCCAAGAGCCAACACTGAGCGAGGAAGCTTTCGAAGCCTCCAAACAGCTTTACTTCGAACGCTGCGCAGGCTGCCACGGCGTGCTGCGCAAGGGCGCTACCGGCAAGAGCCTCGAGCCGGTGGTGAAGAAAACGAACGCCGACGGCACCGTGACCGAATCCGGCACGCTGAAACTCGGCCAGGAACGTCTGGAAAAGATCATCGCCTGGGGTACCGAGGGCGGGATGAACAACTTCTCGGACATCATGACCGAGGACGAGATCCGCGACATGGCGACCTATATCATGATGGAGCCGCCGAAGCCGCCGGAAATGTCGCTGGCCCAGATGGAAGCCACCCGCAAGGTCTATGTCGAGCCGGAGGACTACCCGACCGAGCCGCTGCATGGCCGCAACTGGGAAAACTTCTTCGTCGTCATCGAGCGTGACGTGGGCAAGGTGGCCGTGATCGACGGCGACACCAAGGAAGTGCTGGCGCATATCCCGACCGGATACGCGGTGCACGTTCTGAAAGCCTCGGAACACCACAGCATCAACGAGCCGGAAAACCCCGGCCGGTTCTGGTACACCATGGGCCGCGACGGCAAGATGACCAAGATCGACCTGTGGCAGGAGCCCGAGAACATGCTCGTGGCCGAGGTCAAGATCGCCTATGACGCCCGCGACGTGGCCGTGTCCGGCGACGGCAAATACGTGATCGGCGGGGGTTACTGGCCGCCGCACTTCGCAATTGTCGATGCCGTGACCATGGAGCCGAAGAAGGTCGTTTCGACCCGCGGCATGAACGTGGACGGCGAATATGTGGAAGAAAGCCGCGTGGCGGCGATCTATACCACGCCGCACGAACCCACCTGGATTGTCGCCATCAAGGAGCTGGGCCAGCTCTGGCAGGTCGATTACACCGACCTGGACAACCTGCAGATCACCAAGATCGACTCGGCCAAGTTCCTGCATGACGGGTTCTTCGATCCGACGGGCCGGTACTTCCAGATCGCCGCGAACGCGTCCAACAAGATGGTCGTGGTCGATACCGACGACTACAAGCTGGAAGCGATGATCGACACCGGTCCGTTGCCGCACCCGGGTCCGGGCGCCAACTGGGTGGATCCGAACTGCGGTCCGGTCGCCGGCACCACGCACCTTGGCGAGGGCCTGGTGACGGTCTGGGGCAACGACCCGGAAGGTCATCCCGACCAAGCCTGGAAGATCTGCTATGAGACCGAAACCGACGGTGCGGGCCTGTTCATCCGCACGCACCCGACCTCGGACTATATCTGGGCCGACCAGACCAAGCACCCCGAGCCTGAAATCCAGCAATCGGTGCAGGTCATCTCGAAAGAGACCGGCGAGATCGTCAAGACGATCCAGATCACCGAGGAAGAGGGCAACGTTGCCGTCCATATCGAGTTCAACCAGGACGGATCCGAGGTTTGGGTTTCCAAGTGGAACCGCTCGACCTCGAAGGAGCCGAACGGCGAGATCGTGATCTTCGACGCCAAAACGCTGGAAGAGATCGGTCGCGTGAAGGGCCTCTACGCGCCCACCGGCAAGTTCAACGTCTACAACCGGTCGAACCACGTCACCTGACGGACCGAAACGCGCCAACCGAAAGGGCGGGCTTCTCGCCCGCCCTTTCCTCGTTCCCGGCCGCGCGGCGGCGTCCGACATGACGGCCGGAGCAGTTTCACAAGCCAAATCCACCGGCCTGTCACCCAAGGCCAGACAAGACAGCCAATACGGAGCCTGGATATGACCCAGTCCGAACCGGAAAAGAAAAAACCGATCTGGCGCCGGTATTTCCTGTGGGGAATGCCCGTGGCCGGTCTGGCCGGCGCCTTTGCCGCCGGCATCATCTTCTGGGGCGGGTTCAACACCGTCGTGGAAGCTACCAACACCGAGAAATTCTGCCTCTCGTGCCACGAGATGCGGAATTACGTTTACGAGGAATACAAAGGCACCATCCATGACGTGAACCGCTCTGGCGTCGGTGCGGTCTGTTCCGACTGTCACGTACCCAAGGACTGGACGCACAAGATGATCCGCAAGGTCAAGGCGACCAGAGAGCTGTATGGCAAGGCGGTCGGCTCGATCAGCACGCCGGAAAAGTTCGAGGCCAAGCGCCTGCATCTGGCGATGAACGAGTGGGAGCGCATGAAGGCCACCGACTCGCGCGAGTGCCGCAACTGCCACGATTTCGAGTCGATGATGCCCGAGTTCCAGAAGCCGCGCGCCCGTCAGCAGCACCTGAACGCGATGGAAGCCGGCCAGACCTGCATCGACTGCCACAAGGGCATCGCACATTCGGATGCCCGCGACCGGGCGGACGAGGATTATCTGGAGCAGCTCGAAGCGCCCGATCCGAAATTCGTCCGGGCGATCCCGCAGGAGTATCTTGACAGCCTGGCCCGCATCGAGGCCAAGGAAGCCGCCGAGGCCGAGGCCGAGAAACAGGCCAAGCAGGCCCAGCACGAGGCGATTCAGGCGCAGATCGCGGCCGCCGTCGAAGCCGCGGTCGCGCAGGAGCGGGCGCAGGCCGCCGCCGAAAGCACCGAGGTCGCCGCGGCGGCCGGCGGTGATGGCGGCAGCGGTGGCGGTGGCGGCAACGCCGCGCCGAATGTCGACTGGTCCGCAGTCGCCCCGACCGAGCTGAAGCTGTTCTATCCCGGCCAGGCCTCGTTCGAATGGGCGCAGAACGGCAAGATGCATGGCGGCGCGCGCCCGCTGACCAAGGGCGGCGATGCCTGCTCGACCTGCCACGCCAAGGAACTGGACGCCATCGGCGGCAAGATCGTGGCCGGCGGCGATCTGGAACCGACGCCGATCCCGGGCAAGCGCGGCGTGATCGACGCGACCGTTCAGGCGGCCCATGACGACGAGCGGCTGTATGTCCGCCTGCAGTGGCCGGATGCCGGGCACAACCCCGCCCCCTTCGTCGATGGCGGCAAGATGGACCCGGACAACCCGATCAAGGTCGCCATGATGATCACCGGTACCGGGATCGAAATGGGCGAACAGGTGGGCTGCTGGGCCTCGTGCCACGCCGACAACACCCTGATGCCCTTCGATCCGGACGCCGAGGCGATCGCCGCGAACGGCGAGGTCGCGGCCCGTCTGGGCACGACGGACACGGTGACCAAGTATCTCAGCGAAAGCCGCACCGACATCGAGATCCGGGGTCGTGGCGACAAGCCGCTGGGCGGCTGGGACAAGCTGAAGCCCGAGGCCGAGATCGAGCAGTATCTGGCCGACGGCACCTATCTCGACCTGCTGCGCGTCTATGCGGACGGCAGCGCCACCAACGGCTATCTGCTGGAGCAGCGGGTGGTCAACGATGGCGAGATCGCGGCCGAGGCCAGCCTGGACGGCGGCATGTGGACGGTGGTGTTCTCGCGCCCGCTGAACAGCGGCGCGCCGGGCGACATCCCGCTTGAGCCGGGCCAGACCTATACGGTGGGCTTCGCCATCCACGACGACCATGCGGCGGCGCGGTTCCACCACGTGACGCTGGACACCACGCTGGCGCTGGACGACGACGCCGCGGCCATCAACGTGGTGAAGCAGTGAAACAACGGGGCGGCCGGGACGGACCGGCCGCCCCGGAGACCGGAGAGGAGACCGACCGATGCCCAAGATCAGACCTTTCGCCGCAATCCTGCTGTCGCTTGCGGCAGCGTCACCCGCCCTGGCCGCGGACGAGGATCAGGCCGCGATCTGCGCCGAGGCCGAAGAGCGGTATGTCGAACTGTTCGGGCAGCCGTCCTCGGACGCGGAGGGCGCCGAGGTGGTGCTGATGTACAAGTACAATTTCTGCCCCGCCGAGTTGACGGTGAAGGCCGGCACCACGGTGCGCTGGGTCAACGTGGACAAACGCACCAGCCACAGCGTGTTGCTGAAGGATGGCAGCGAGCCGGAAACCGACCGGGCCTTTCCCGAAGAATCCGTCGAGATCACCTTTCTGACGCCGGGTCCGCAGGACTATCTGTGCGGGCCGCATTGGGAAACCCAGGAGATGATCGGACGCGTGACCGTCGAACCCTGACGGAACGGGGCAGCGTTGCAGGCAGGCGGGGAGCGCGGGAGAATTCCCGCGCTCCTTAACTTTAGTCAAGGCGACTCCTTTTGGCTTTGGCCAATCTGCCCCCATGACATGCCAGCCAAGCCCCGCCCGCATCACGGTTTTCCCGCCATCCGTGGCTTTGGAACCCTTGTCGGCGTGCGGGGCGCACCCTGCGGAATTTCAGGACAAGCGAGTTTGCTCATGAGCGGTAAGGTTTTTCTCATCGGTGCCGGACCCGGCGACCCCGAACTGATGACCCTGCGCGCGCACCGGATGCTGCGCGAGGCGGACGTGGTCGTGTATGACCGGCTGGTATCGGCCGACATTCTGACCCTGTGCCCGGAGGGCGCGGTCATGATTCCCGTCGGCAAGGCCCCCAAATGCCACACCGTGCCGCAGGAGCGGATCAACGAGATCCTGCTGGAACAGGCGCGCGCGGGGCATCGCGTTGCCCGCCTCAAGGGCGGCGATCCGATGATCTTTGGCCGCGGCTCGGAAGAGGCGGCGTATCTGGCCGCGCATGGCGTCGCCGTCGAATACGCCCCCGGCATCACCGCGGCGCAGGGCGCGTCCTGTTCGACCGGGGTGCCGCTGACCCATCGCGGGCTGGCCACCTCGGTTCAATACGTGACCGGGCACCGGCAGGCCGACAAGGTGCTGGATCTGGACTGGAAACGGCTGGCCGATCCCGACTGCACGCTGGTCATCTACATGGGCGTGGCGAATATCGGCCAGATCGCCATGGGCCTGATGACCGAGAAGCTGCCCGGCTCGACCCCGGTTCTGGCGGTCGGCCGCGCCACGACGCCCGACGAACGCCGGCTTGTTTCGCGGCTGGACCGGATCGCCACGGATGTGCGCGAGGCCGGCCTGTCGGCCCCTTCCCTCTTCATCATCGGCCGGGTCGTTTCGCTGTATGCCGAACGGCCGGTTGCCGACCTCATGGAACAGGTGACAGCCCATGCCTAGTTCATCCTGCCTGCCCAACCCCTCGACCGAACGCATCGGACGCGCGGTCCGTACCGGTCTGACGACCCTTGTGCTGGTGGCCACATCCGCGATGGCCGCCGACGTTCTGGACCCGGCCGCGCTCAAGCGTCTGGTGCATCAGGATTGCGGCTCGTGCCATGGCCTGACGCTCAAGGGCGGGCTCGGGCCGGATCTGCGCGCCGAAAACCTGCAACATTATGACGTGGACGTTCTGTCCGGCGTCATCCTGGACGGCATCCCGGATACCGCCATGCCCCCGTGGCGGCCGCTGATGACCCAGGAAGAAGCCGAATGGATCGCCCGTTACCTGCTGGAGCCCGAGAACCAATGAAACGTCTTGCGCTGGGCCTTGTGGCCACTCTGATGCTGTCTGCGGCCCATGCCGAGCCGGTGGCGACCGGCGATCTGGGGCTGGTGATCGAGCGGGCCAAAGGCTCGGTCCTGCTGGTCGATCAGTCGGACCGCGCCGCGCTGGCCCGGATCGAGGGGCTGGGCGATCTGTCCCATGCCTCGCTGGTCTATTCGCCGGACCAACGCTTTGCCTATGTCTTTGGCCGCGACGGCGGATTGACCAAGGTGGATATCGTCACCCGACAGATCGCGGGCCGGGTCGTTCAGGCGGGCAATGCGATCGGCGGCGCGATCTCGGATGACGGCGCGCTGGTGGCGGTCTCGAACTACGAGCCCGGCGGCGTGCGCGTGTTCGACGCTGACACGCTGGAGATGGTCGCGGACATTCCGACGGGCAGCAAGACCATCGGACTGGTCGATGCGCCGGGGCGGCGGTTCGTGTTCACGATGTGGGACAGCGGCGAGACCTGGATCGCGGATTTCTCGGGCGATGCGCCGGACATCACCAAGATCACCGGAATGGGCAAGAACCCCTATGACGCGCTGATCACCGCCAATGGCCGCACCTACATCACCGGGCTGTTCGGCGAGGACGGGCTGACGGCGCTGGATCTGTGGTCGGACAACCCCGAACCGATCCGGGTGCTGCCCGGCTATGGCCGGGGGCAGGAAGTAATGCCGGTCTACAAGATGCCGCATCTGGAAGGCTGGGCGCTGACCGGGCGCGAGTTCGTGCTGCCCGCGGTGGGCCATCACGAGGTGCTGTGGGTCGATGCCGACACCCTGACCGAGACCGGGCGCACCAAGACCCACGGCCAGCCGGTCTTTGCCATGGCGCGGCCCGACGGACGGCAGGTCTGGGTCAACTTCGCCCATCCCCTGAACGACACGATCCAGGTGATCGACACGCTGAGCAAGGAGGTCATCCACGAGTTCAAACCCGGACCGGCGGTACTGCACATGGAGTTCACGCCGCGCGGGCACGAGGTTTGGCTCAGCGTGCGCGATGCCGGCAAGATCATGATCTATGACACGCAAACCTTTGAGAAACTGCGCGAAATCGAGGCGGACAGCCCTTCGGGCATCTTCTTTACCGCGCGCGCGCACAGGACAGGGCTGTGACCGAGATGTGCCATATCACCGATCCGATCGACCGCAGTCTGCTGGATGACTGGCAGCGCGACTTTCCCGTGACCGATCGCCCGTTCCGGGTCCTGGCCGATGCGCTGGACCTGAGCGAGGACGAGGTGATCGACCGGCTGGCCCGGATGCGGGCCGCCGGCCGGATCACCCGCGTCGGCGCCACCATCGCGCCCGGCACGGTCTCGGCCAGCACGCTGGCCGCCGTTGCGGCGCCCGAAGAGCGGATCGAGGAGGTGGCCGCCCTGATCGATGCGGAACCGGGTGTCAACCACAACTATCAGCGCGAAGACGACTGGAACCTCTGGTTCGTGGCCACCGGCCCGGACCGTCAGCATGTGGACGACACCCTGGCCCGGATCGGCGCGCAGGCGGGCCTGCGCGTGCTCGACCTGCGGCTGGTGCGCCCGTTCAACGTGGATCTCGGGTTCCGGATGGCGGACAAGACGCCGCGCGTGCCCGGCGCCCGCAAGGTGGACCGCTCGGTCATGCGCGCAGGCGACCGGGATCTGCTGCAGGCGCTGAGTTCCGGCCTGCCGCTGGTGGCGGACCCCTTCGCCGCCCTGGCCCGCGCCCTGGACCGCGCCGCGGGCGAAGTCATGGAGCGCATCCGGGTGCTGCATCGGGCCGGCATCATCTCGCGCCTCGGCGTGATCGTGCGGCACCGGGCGCTGGGCTGGTCGGCCAATGCGATGGTCGTCTGGGATCTGCCGGCCGCCGACATCAACGCCGCCGGGCCGGCGCTGGCCGCCCATCCCGGCGTGACCCTGTGCTACGAGCGCCGCCCGGTCGAAGGCGTCTGGCCCTACCGGCTCTATTCGATGATCCATGCCCGGTCGCGCCGCGAGGCGAACGACGTGCTGGCCGGGGCCGCCGATCTTCCGCAGTTGCGCGGCGTTCCGCACAAGGTGCTGTTCTCGACCCGGTGCTTCAAGCAGACCGGCGCCCTGATCAAGCCGCGGGAGGTGGCGGCATGACCCCGCTGGACGCAACCGACCGCGCCATCCTGAACCGGATGCAGGAGGATCTGCCGCTGGTGGCCCACCCCTACGCGGCGGTGGCCGGGGAGCTGGGGATCGACGAGGCCGAGCTGCTGGAGCGGCTGGCCCGGATGAAGGACGAGCGGGTGATCACCCGGTTCGGCCCCTTCTTCGACGCCGCCGCGATGGGCGGGGCGTTCTGCCTCTGCGCCATGGCGGTGCCCGAGGGCGATTTCGACACCGTCCTGACCAAAGTCAATGCGCATCCCGAGGTCGCGCACAATTATGAACGTACGCATCGGCTGAACATGTGGTTCGTCCTGGCCACCGAAACCCCGGCGGGGATCGGAGCCACCGCGGATGCGATCGAACGGGAAACCGGAATCGAGGTTCTGCGCTTTCCCAAACTGCAGGAATTCTTCATCGGCTTCCGGGTGGCGGCATGATCGACGACATGGACAGACGGATCATCGCGGCGATGCAGGGCGGCCTGCCCTTGGTGCCGGCGCCCTTTGCCGAGATCGCGGATCGGGTCGGTCTGGACGAACCGGCCCTGATGGACCGCATCGCGGCGCTGAAGGGCCGCGGGGTGATCCGCCGGATCGCGGCGGCGCCCAATCACTACAAGCTGGGCATGACCGCGAACGGCATGACGGTGTGGGACGTGGAGGACGGGCGCGTCGCGAAACTGGGCGCGCGGATCGGCGCCCTGCCCTGCGTCACCCATTGCTATGAACGCCCGCGCGCCCTGCCCGACTGGCCCTACAACCTGTTTGCCATGGTGCATGGCGCCGACCGCGGCGAGGTCGAGACGAAGCGGGCCGAGATCGCCGCGATCCTCGGCGCGGCCTGCCGGGGCAGCGACATCCTCTATTCCACGCGCATTCTGAAGAAGACCGGGCTGCGCCTGACAAGGAAAGGCTGAGACATGTTCCGCCTGAGCGAATACATGCATCAACTGGTCGAACCGACACCGGTGCGCAGACGCCGCCCCGGCCCGGTGAAGCCGGTGGTGATCTGGAACCTGACGCGGCGCTGCAACCTGAAATGCCGCCATTGCTATACCGTCTCGGCGGACGTGAACTTTCCCGGCGAGTTGAGCCACGACCAGGCGATGGGCGTGCTGGAGGATCTGGGCCGCTTTCGGGTGCCGGCGCTGATCCTGTCGGGCGGCGAGCCGCTGGACCGGTTCGATTTCTTCGACATCGCCGCCCGCGCACGCGCGCTGGTGCCGATGCTGGCGCTGTCCACCAACGGCACCAGGATCCACGGCGAAACCGCCGACCGGATCGCCGAGATCGGCTTCAGCTATGTCGGCATCTCGCTCGACGGGATCGGAGCCACGAACGACTGGTTCCGGGGCGTCGAGGGCGCCTTTGCCGACGCCTTGCGCGGCGTGCGCGCCTGCAAGGAACGCGGCATCAAGGTGGGGCTGCGGTTCTGTCTGACCGAGGGCACCCAGCATCACCTGCCGGACCTCTTGCAGCTGTGCGACGACGAGGGGGTGGACAAGTTCTATCTGAGCCACCTGGTCTATGCGGGACGCGGCGACAAGAACCGCGGCGAGGACGCCCGGCGCCAACGCACCCGGCATGCCATGGACCTGCTGCTGGACCGGGCCTGGATCGGGGTGGCCGAGGACATGCCGCTGGATATCGTGACCGGCAACAACGACGCGGATGCGGGGTATTTCCTGGACTGGGTACGCCGCAACTTCGACGATGCGCGGGCCGCGCATGTGCGCGAGCACCTCGCGGCCTGGGGCGGCAATTCCAGCGGCCTGGGCGTGGCCAATATCGACAATCTGGGCCGGGTGCATCCCGACACGTACTGGTCGGACTACACGGTCGGCAACGTCAAGACGACGCCGTTTTCCGAGCTGTGGACCGGGGACGATCCGATGCTGGCGCTGCTGCGCACCCGCCCGCGGCCGCTCAAGGGCCGCTGCGGGGCGTGCAGGCTGCAGGATGTCTGCGGCGGCAACACCCGCATCCGGGCGCTGCAGCTGACCGGCGATCCCTGGGCGGAAGACCCGGCCTGCTATCTGAGCGATGCCGAGATCGGCGCGGACAGCGCCGAGCGGCTGGAAGTCACACCATTTCGGGGGAAACGTCATGACCCGGCGCATCAGTTCTTTTGATCCGGTGACGCATCGCGCCGCGACCGATGCGCGCGCGGCGCGGACGGGCGCCTCCGGCGGGAGTATTTTCGGCAAGATGAAGATCGGGGCGCTGTGCGCGGTGCTGACGGCGGGGGCGGCCCTTGCCGGTCCGGTCGAGGACTATGCCGAGCACTGCGCGGCCTGCCATGGCGACAACCGGCTGGGCGGCATCGGCCCGGCGCTGATCCCCGAGACGCTGAAACGGATGCGCGGGCCGCGGGTGGCCGCGGTGATCGCCGAGGGGCGCGCGGCGACGCAGATGCCCGGGTTTTCGCAGGAACTGAACGCGTTGCAGATCGAGGAACTGGCGGGCTGGCTGAAATCGCCGCTCGAGGTCGATCCGGACTGGGGCGAGGCCGACATCATGGCCAGCCGGATGCTGGACGAGGGTTACGGGGCCGTCGATGCTCCGGTCTGGGACAGCGACCCGATGAACATCACGCTGGTGGTGGAGACCGGCGATCATCATGTCTCGGTGCTGGATGGCGACACGTTCGAGGTGCTGGACCGGTTCGAGACCCCGTTCGCGGTGCATGGCGGCCCCAAGTTCAGCCCCGACGGGCGTTTCGTCTTCATCATGTCGCGCGATGGCTGGGTGCAGAAATACGACATCTGGGCGCTGAAACAGGTGGGCCGCGTGCGGGCGGGCCTGAACAGCCGCAACATCGCCATGTCCGGCGACGGCAGGTGGCTGGCGGTGGCGAACTACCTGCCCAACACGCTGACGATCCTCTCGACGGTTGACCTGTCGGTGGCGGAGGTCCACGAGATCAAGGGCAAGGACGGCACACCCAGCCGGGTCAGCGCCGTGTACCAGGCGCCGCCGCGCGAAAGCTTCGTGCTGGCGCTCAAGGACGTGCCCGAGATTTGGGAGGTGTCCTACAGCAAACACCCCGATCCGGGGCTGTTCGCGGGCGGGCTGGCGCATGACTGGAAGATCGAGGGACCGGTGCCGCAGGACACGCCCTTTCCGATCCGCAAGATCACCACGCCCGATTACCTGGACGACTTCTTTTTCGACCAGAGCTACGAATACGTCATGGGCGCCTCGCGCAAGGGCGACGGCGGGCAGGTGATCGATCTGGTGATCGGCCACAAGGTCGCCGATCTGGATCTGCCGGGGATGCCGCATCTTGGCTCGGGCATCACCTGGAAAATGGGCGATGCCACGGTGATGGCGACGCCGCACCTGACCGACGGCGCGGTGTCGGTGATCGACATGGACAGCTGGGAGACCGTCAAGCGGATCGAGACCGAAGGCCCCGGCTTCTTCATGCGCAGCCACGAAACCTCGCCCTATGTCTGGGTGGATGTGTTCTTTGGTCCGAACAAGGACGTCATGCATGTGATCGACAAGCAGAGCCTCGAGATCGTCGAGACCCTGCGTCCCGCCCCCGGCAAGACCGTGGCCCATGTGGAATTCACCCGGGACGGCAGCCATGCGCTGGTGTCGGTCTGGGAGGATGACGGTGCGGTGATCGTCTATGACGCGGCGACGCTGGAAGAAGTCAAACGCCTGCCGATGCGCAAGCCCTCGGGAAAGTACAATGTCTGGAACAAGATCACCTTCTCGGAAGGCACCAGCCACTGAGGGCCGGTGGCCGGTCTGGAAACTGGCCCTGCTGCTCTATCCGGCGGCGGCGCTGACGGTCGCGATCAACCTGTTCCTGATCGGGCTGATCGCGCACGGGCTGGGCTGGGCGGCGATCCGTCCGGTGGCGGCGATCCTCTGGGCGCTGCCGCTGGGCATTCCGGCCGGTTGGCTGGCCGGGCGGTGGCTGCGCGGCCTGATGGACGAAGCGGACGGCTGAGATCAGGCGGCCTGGCCCCGGCGCCCGAGCACCGACAGCGGCCGGCCTGCCACCGACAGGAAGAGCGCCGAGATGATCAGGCCGCCCAGGGCGGGCAGGTAGAGCAACCCCCAGAGCTCCGGCCGCGCTATCACCAGCGGCGCGACGACCCCGCGCACCCCTTCGAGCAGCACCAGAAGCGTGAACGCCGCAAAGATCTGCGGCCAGAGCCCGAACCGCGAGAAGCTGCCCAGCATCAGGGTCGAATAGCCGACCAGCGCCACGGCGAGACAGATGAAGATCCAGGACACCCTCTGATGCAGTTCCTCGGTGATCTGGCCCTGCGTGTAGCCGTCGGCCTGCCCGATCGCCTGCGGCCCGCGCAGCAGTTCGAGCGTTGGCACGGCCTGAAGACTGCGCTGAAAGATGCCGCCGTCATCGGTCAGCGAGGTGATGTCATAGGAGGCATCCTCGAACACCGTCGAGGACATGGTCCGGTTCACGCTGTCGTAGCGCAGCGCCACGCCGTCGAGCATGACCAGGTTGATGCCGCCATTGCCGCGCACCAGATACGCCTGCGCGCCGGAATAGTTCACCGGGTTCCGGGGATCGCGCCGGTCCGACAGGAACACGTTGCGCAGCGTCCCGTCCAGTTCGATCTTGCCGATATAGACGGTGACGCCGTCGGACGGGTGCAGGAATTCGCCCTCGTTGAGCAGCTGCGCGGTCACGTCGCCGGCGACCTCCTGCTGGCGCTGTTCGAGCTGCAGCACCGAGGCGGGCCGCAGATAGAGGCTGATCGCGCCCATCATCACCCCGGTGATCAGCCCGAACCAGATGACCGGCCGGGCCAGCCGCCAGGGGCTGAACCCGGTGGCCAGCACCACGGTGAGTTCGCTTTCGCGGCTCAGCCGGTTGGTGACATAGACGGCGGCGGCGAAGATCGCCATCGGCATCACGGTCCGGATCAGCGAGGGCAGCGTGAGGGCGGTGAATTCCAGAAACACCATCGCGGACTGGCCGCCGCTGATCACCCGGTCGAACAGGCTGACCGAGCGGGTGATCCAGAACACGCCCACCAGGACCAGCGTGAAGAACCCGAAGAGCAACAGAAGCTGGCGCAGGAAATAGCCATCGAAACGCGACATGCCGCTCTACCATTGGTTCCGGTTCGGGCGGACAGTAGTCCATTCCCAGGCGGGAGGAAACCGGGATTCGCGGGTGCGGTCAGACGGCCTGCATCCGCCTGCGCCGCAAACCGAGACTCACCATCAGGGCGAGCGCCCCGGCGAGCAGGGCAATGGGTGCGGGGAGCGGTATGGGGTTGGCGGGTGCCGGGGGAGTTACCGCATATTCGCCGGCATTGGTGACGCCGCCCGGAAACCCGCCGACCAGCGGAAAGACCGCGAACAGGGGCGGAATGACGCCCGGATCGACCGAATCCTCAAGCGAAAGCACGCATTCCAATGCCAGACACCCCGGCCCGGCCGTCGAGTTCAGAATGAAGCCCTCGGTTGCGGGATTGCCGCGGATGTCGTTGGCCACGACATCATAGACCGGTGCGGCTACGCCTGTCCCCAGCGTGTCATAGGTAACGCCGTCCAGCGTGATTTCGAAGCTGGTCAGCAACCCGCCGGTATCGGGCGCGTCGAACGTGCCGGTGGCACCGTCGATTTCGATCTCGTAGGTTACGGTGATGGCTTTGGCCGATCCGGCGGACAGCCCCAGAACCACGGCCGCCGCGGCCATTGCAAATGTCGCACGGGAATGAATTTGCTTGAACATATCACCCTCAAAACCACAAAAAGACAGGCTATATCCTAGTGGAAATTGCCGATTCTGTCCAATTCGCGTCGCGCCGGACGCAAAGGGGTTCGAAAAAGGTGGGATGTTGGCAGGGGCAGCAGGGTTCGAACCCGCGACCTACGGTTTTGGAGACCGTCGCTCTACCAGCTGAGCTATACCCCTGTGACAGGGTTTCAGATATGCCAGCTCTGCGGCGGACTCAAGAGGCTTTTTGGCGAGGCCGGCAAATGCCGTGGGACAAACGAGTTGCGTCGCGCGCTGAGTAGGATAAACCGTTCCGCGCCTGAACGGAGGACGCGGAACGTGGGTTTGCGCAGCAGGATCGCGGACAGCGAGACGGTGTTGAACTGGGTGGCGCGGTGCATCGCCCGGTACATCCGGATGGTGCATCGCAACACGCGCTGGCAGCGGATCGGCTATGAGGATCTGGACCGACTAGCGGCGCAGGGTGAGCCGGTGATCGTGGTGCTGTGGCACCAGAGGCTGGCGCAGTCGCCCTATTTCTTTCCGCTCGACAAGGGGCGCATCTGTTCGATCACCTCGTCCGCGCGGGCCGGCAGCATGGTGGGCCGCGTGCAGAAGCTGTTCGGCATGGACACCATCGCCATGTCCAGTCACAAGCGTCACGTCGCCCTTTCGCGCGAGGTGCTGGGCAAGATGAAACAGGGGATCTCGATCGGCATCGCCGCGGACGGGCCGCGCGGGCCCGAACGGGTGTCCTCGACCGTGCCGCTGATCTGGGCGCGCAGTTCGGGCAAGCGGGTGTTCGGCATCACCTACGCCACGCGACATGGGCGCGAGGCGGGAACCTGGGACCGCCTGCTGCTGCCGCGCCCCTGGCGGAACGAGGGCGTGTTCCTGTGCCGGGAATGGACCGAGACGGTGCCGCGCAAGGCCAGCGAGGACCAGATCGAGGCGCTGCGGCAGAGCCTGGAGCGGCACATGAACGACCTCACGGCCGAAGCGGATCGGATGGTGGGACGGGCGCCGTGGCGCGCGGAGGAGTCGGGCGGCACGGGCTGAAGGTGCGCCCGGACACCCGGCGGGAGAGGCCGGGTGTCCTCAGGGTTCAGGGAGGAGTTGAACCCTCAATGGAGCCGGTTCACGCGCCTTTGAATCTCGGCGCACCGCTCGAAGGAGCGAAAAACGGCCCGGAAGATGCTGGCGGACGGGATCTTGTTGAAAACAGGCATCTGAAACACTCCGAACTCTCGGGAATGGAGTAAGTTTGCGATGATTCCCGAATGCCGTCTGTGAATAAGCTCACACATAACGAAGAAAAAGCCGCCCCGTTGGGGCGGCCTTCGTTGGTTTCTCACCTTGTTGCTCCCGGCAGATTTTCCTGTGGAAAATCGCCTGCCGCAACCCGGCGCGGCAAGCGCGCCTTACTCGATGATCTTCGACACAACGCCGGCGCCGACGGTGCGGCCGCCTTCGCGGATGGCGAAGCGCAGGCCGTCTTCCATCGCGATCGGCGCGATCAGCTCGACCGTGAAGCCCACGTTGTCGCCCGGCATCACCATCTCGGTGCCCGCCTGCAGCGTCACCGTGCCGGTCACGTCGGTGGTCCGGAAGTAGAACTGCGGACGGTAGTTGGCGAAGAACGGGGTGTGGCGGCCGCCCTCTTCCTTGGTCAGAATGTAGGCTTCGGCCTCGAACTTGGTGTGCGGCGTCACCGAGCCCGGCTTGCACAGCACCTGGCCGCGCTCGACGCCGTCCCGGTCGATGCCGCGCAGCAGCGCGCCGATG